>NZ_JAUBSX010000017.1:0-108078 GCF_036704885.1 Microcoleus sp. F4-D5
GGCGTTGGAGAATCGAAGAAGCTTTCAATACCGTCAAGCGGCTGTTGGGCTTAAGTTATTTGTGGACGGGTTCTCTCAACGGCATTCAGCTTCAAATTTGGGGGACTTGGATATTTTATGCAATTTTGGTCGATTTAGGTGATGCCGTTGCTGACCAACTCTCTTTACCAATAGATGCGATTTCATTAGAAATGATTTACCGAGGTCTTTACCATTTTTATGTAGCCCATCAAAAAGGTCAAGCAACTGACCCAATTGAGTATTTTGCCGCGCCAGAAAACCGCGATTTAGGTATTGTTAAATCTCCGCGAAAACCCAATGTTAAGTTAATTATTGCGCCTTTCCCCGAACGACAGCGAGGAGCTGACTGCTTTTTCTTTGAAACATCTTCTCAAATCCCCTTGACAATTGCCATCCAAGCTTAACTTGTTACGAATGAGGGCGGGTTGGCTGGGCGCATAATTCAACCGACATGGCTTGTGCTTATAGAACCGAAGAAATGGACAAGGTGGCTGTGTTCACTAAGAAAAAACAACTCGTCCATCGTTGAAATTATTGAGGTTGCATTCTCTCTAGTTGGAGAGCATTGGTAACAAGTTAAGCTAAAAAAGCATTTGTCAATCAGCAATTATGCTCGATATTTACTCGGATTTTGGGCTCAAAACTGAGATTTAGGCGATCGTGCGATCGTGCCGAGGGTGATACTTATACCTACTCCCTCTCAAATCGTAAATTTTCCACTCCTAAAACAGCAGTTTTTGTGAGTAATATTACTGATTGACAAATGCAATTAAGTCTTAACTTGTCACCAATGGTTGGAGAGAGTTAAAATTCCGCAACTAATATCTTGTTTCCTAGGTATTAAGTAGCTGGACATCAATAAACACTTTTTCAATTTGTAGGGCGGGCATTGCCCACCCTACTTTTAATTATGTCGAGCTACTTAGCGGCCGGGAAAACAATTCTATTCAAACTCGACTTGGAGGTTTCTATGAACTCAACATACGACTTTCCTTACTTTCAAGGCAATTCTCTTTCCGATTTGTTTGCTCCAGACATCACAGATGCACGTTATGCGTTCATCCTAAATTACCCTGCAACTGCCAGTTGGGCTGCTTACCCCAACAGGAAAAAATACTTTATTCAAGACGGCAGCAGTGAAGCTACCAAAACTTCTTTCGACAAGATCGGTCAGAAGGAACCTTGGAAAAATCTGGCTGTGTTAGGCGATGCCATTCCAGGGATTGTAATTAATGAGCCGCCGAACTCGCTGATTGACTATTGGCGGGAGCATTTGGGCTTCAGCTACAGCAGTATGGAGATGATTGACTGCTCAACTTATCTCGAAGATCTCAGTATAAGCGATCGCTTTGACAAACTCCTGACTCTATTTCCCTTCGACAATCTCAAACCGGAAAAACACGCCGTCCATCCCGACATCCACTACCACTTGCTCAGCAAAGCAACGCTAGCAGAATTAGGGGTGCAATGTCCGAAATACCAAAGCTACAATCTGCACCAAGTCAATCTCGAAAGCATTGAGTTACCAGAGCAATTCCCCTACTTGATTAAAACATCCCACGGACTTTCTGGAGAAGGCACTTATATTATCAAAAGCGCCAGCGATCTGAAATACTGCTTGCAGGAAGTGAGGAAATATCTCGATATTAAGTTGCTGGATACGATTATTGTCTCGGAATTCGTCAAGAATGAAGTGCAGAACTACTGCGTGCAGTTTTATGTAAGCAAAACAGGAAATATCAGGCTCATCGGCACTACCAGCCAACTTGTTACCCCTGAAGGCAGCTATTTAGGGGGACTGATTCACTACCGCGAAACCAACATGAGTAGGTTTTTTGAGATGATTGCCGCTATTGGTAAATATGCTCACCAACAGGGTTATTTCGGGGTTATTGGCTTCGACGTGCTGGAAGACTCCGAGGGACAGTTGTATGCCATAGATGCCAATTTCCGAGTTAATGGATCGACTCCGCTTTGTGTGCAGCGCCATACCTTACTGGGGCTGGGAAAGGAGGTGGCTAAATATTCCAGTGACTGGCGAATGGATGGAACTTTGGATTCCATTCTTGTCACACTGAAACCCGAACTCGATCGCAAGGACTTGATAATCTTGTCGGCTTTAGAGAAGGTTAAATACGGAAAAATCTACACGGAAATTTACGGGATAGTTGCGGGTGAGGATATGAAGGAAATGCAGCACATCGAGCAGAATTTGCACAGTAAGGGATTGCAGCAATTCGGTTGATATCTACTCTACCCATTGCAGCGGTTATGGGGTTTTCCCGCTCATCTCGCGCGCACCACCAACACCGAACAAGGAGCCTCAGCCACAACTTCAGCACTCACCGAACCCTCCAAAATCCGCTTTAAACCGGTTAAACCCCGACAGCCGATCGCAATTAAATCGGCCTTATAAATATGAGCCAAACGCAAAATTTCCGCCGCTGGCTCCCCCGAAACAATCTCCAATTCGCTCTGGCAAGGCAACTTTTCCTGATAAGATTGCAGCAACTTCTCTACCTCTCGGTAAGCAATTTCATCTCCCTGAGCGTGAGGTCGATCGACAACCTCGTCAAAATCCGACGTACCATAACTGACAACATGAACTAGAATCACCTTTGCCGTCGGTTCTAGGTGAAAGTGTCCGACAACTTGCAGTACCTGAGTCGCTAACTCTGAATTGTCGATCGCTACCAAAACAGTATTCAATACCATGCACCTTTAAATTTCAGATATTTAGACTTTAAATTTTTCGTTGATTGTCGCCTAATTTCCACAATTTCGCGCTCCCCACCAACATCATTATTACCTACCCAAAAACCCGGTTTCTTAACATAATTGCGTCATTTAAGCAAGATTCTTGAAGAAACCGGGTTTCTTAAGCCCGCAGTGCGTAAGTAGGTAGGTGCAAATAAACTGGATCGCTTGTCACAGAATGTAAAGCTACCATAATCGCAAGAGAATTGCTTCCTTTCATTGCATTTCACTCGCTTTTGACTACCTATGTATTTTGCCGATCGCCAATCTCAAATTTACCATCTAAAACTCACCCTTTCCCTCATTTTCAGTCCGCAGCCGCACCGAATCCGCGTGAGAAGGAAGCCCCTCTGCTTCGGCTAAAACATTAATCGCCCTACTCACCTTCTTAAGTGCAGCAGGCGAATATTGAATCAAACTCGAATGCTTGATAAAAGTTTCGACACCCAGCGGCGACGCATAGCGCGGAGCCCCAGAAGTCGGCAAAGTGTGATTCGGGCCAGCCAAATAATCACCTACAGCTTCCGGCGTCGAGCAGCCCAAGAAAATCGCCCCAGCGTGGCGAATTTGGTCGAGCAAAGCCCAGGGATCTGCAACTTGCAATTCCAAGTGTTCGGGCGCAAACTCGTTAGAGAGTTCCGCCGCCGCTTTGAGCGAGTCAACTACTACGACTAAACCGTAGTTGACGATCGCCTTTTCTGTTAAAGTTCGGCGCGGGTGATTTGCCAACTGTCTGTCTACCTCAGCCACAACCTTCCTAGCCAGCACCGAATCCGCCGTCAGCAAAATTGCCGACGCCATCGAATCGTGCTCAGCTTGAGCCAACATATCCGCAGCCACGTGCACGGGATTCGCCGAACCATCGGCAATAATCAGCACTTCCGACGGGCCAGCCAGAGAATCGATCCCCACAGTCCCGTAAACCAGTTTTTTAGCCAGGGTGACGTAAATATTCCCCGGCCCTGTAATTAAATCCACCTTCGGAATAGTTTCCGTACCGTAGGCCAAAGCCGCGATCGCCTGCGCCCCGCCGACCCGATAAATCTCATCAACTCCCGCTTCCTGAGCCGCTACCAGCACCGCAGGATTCATTTTCTTCTCCTGTCCGGGGGGAGTACACATCACCAGTCTCGGCACCTTGGCGACCTTCGCAGGAATCGCATTCATGATCACCGAGCTCGGATAGGACGCCTGACCGCCAGGAATGTAGATTCCCGCTCGATCGACCGGCGTGTAGCGCTTGCCCAAAACAATCTCGTCATCGCCAAACTGCACCCAAGACTTGGGTACGCGCTGTCGGTGAAACGCCTCTACCTGTTTGCAAGCTGTGCGGATGGCATTTAATAATTCTTTCGACACCTGCTGGTAAGCAGCATCCAATTCGGCGCCACTCACCCGTACATCTTCGACATTTAGGGTTATGCGGTCAAATTCAGCAGTGTAGTGCAGCACAGCCTGATCGCCTCTGCGCCTTACAGCTTGCAGCACCTCCCGCACGGTGGCTTCTTTGTGAACGACAAGTTCGTCATGGGTGCGATCGCAGATCCGTCGCAGTTCAGCTTGTGCCTCAACCCACTGAGTAATGATTCGCAGCATGGAGATTAGGAATGCCGTCTATAAATTCACTAACATTTGCTTGACAATTGGGGATTTTTGTGGGGAGCTCCTAGAGAAGTAGGCTACCACCAGTCCACAAGCTTAAACCGGGATAGTCGCGGAATTTTCCAAGGCTTCAGTGCAGCGTTTAAATCTCTGTCGAGGATTTTGCCACACTGAGGACAAGTCACAACCTTCTCTAGGAATTGCCCGCCAAAGAACCGGGTGCGGAGGGAGAGGGTTGGAACGCAGAGGGGGAGAGTGTCCGACCCCGATAATATCCGAGAGGGAGAGTGTTCGAGCGGGAGAATTTTTGTTCTGCCTTCTAGCTTCTACCTTCAGATCCGGCTGTCTTCTACCTTCTACCTTCAGCTTTTTACCTTCTACCTTCGGTAAGTGCTTCTTGCCGAAGCCCAAATCACCCGTACTCTTTGTTATAGCTTAACTTGGATTTTTCCGAGAATTGGATTTTAAGCAAAATAGGTGTTATATTGGTTTTTCCAACACCTGATAATTTTTTTATAAAAAAACGCCAAATTATTGTATACTTGAAAATTGCGCGCAAGAAACCGTGACTTTAACTCGTGACGGTGGAAACACCGCAAAACGCCTCCGTAACAGCCGTGTCATACCTGTGGGTATTGTCAGGGGTAAAAAACAGGCAGTTAAATGAGTCAATAAAAAATTATTGCGCGGGCGTCGCCAAAAAGTAGCCACAGACTCAGCTCAATCTGAGCGAATGGAGAGTGGCTGTCTCACTCCGCCATTAAAAATCAAGCTTTTTGCGGATCGATCCCGAAAAGGTTGTCCTTCAAAATCCCCGTGTCTTGGGACTGTCTTGAGACTAGGGTGTATCAATGAATACCTACTTCCAGCAACTGAACTATGGCAAATATTAAGTCCGCCGTCAAACGAGTCAAAATCGCCGAACGTAACCGCTTGTACAACAAATCTTACAAGTCAGCGGTCAAAACTTTGATGAAGAAGTATTTCGCTGCCGTAGAGAAGTACGCCGCAGCTCCGAGCCCGGAATTAATGCAAGAAGTCCAGCAGCGAATGTCTGAGGCTTACAGCAAAATTGACAAAGCTGTCAAAAAAGGTGTACTCCACCGCAACAACGGCGCTCGCAAAAAGTCCCGCTTGGCAAGAACCCTCAAGCCGCACGAAGTATCGGTAGCATCTTAAGGAAGCAGAAAGTTCGGCAACGAAGCAGTGTACAAGATTGAAGGGATGGATGTTGAGGGAAGAAGTCAATCGATTTTCGATTTTCGATTTTCGATTTTCGATTGAAGCATTGACTTGCGCGAGATAAATACGTTCGGCAAGTTTCATCGGATACAGGTTTTTTATTTCTGGATCCTGAGTCTGCTTTCGGAATGAATCACGTGGCGGGTATCCTGGATGCTTGATTGTCAAGCGTGAAGAAGGAAGAAGGAAGAAAGAAGACGGAAGATTTTTCCCGCACACTCTCTCCCACTGCCACTCCCAGACTCTCTCACTCCCCCCTCGCCCTATCCCACCAGGACTCTCCCGTATCACCTCTAATCTGCTTCCCCCATGCAGCTCATCGACACTCACGTTCATATCAACTTTGAAATCTACAAATCTGAGTTAGAAGCCATTCGAGAACGCTGGCGCGAAGCTGGTGTAGTTCGGCTGGTTCATTCTTGTGTAGAGCCAGAAGAGTTTGCCGGCATTCAAGCAATCGCCAACCAGTTTGCAGAAGTGTCCTTTGCGGTTGGACTCCACCCCCTAGATGCGGACAAGTGGAAAGACGAGACTGCGAGCCAGATTAGGGAATTAGCAAGTTCGGACTCTAGGGTAGTGGCGATCGGCGAAACCGGACTGGACTTTTATAAAGCTGACGATCGAGAACACCAGTTTAAAGTGTTTGAGGCACAGCTTGCAATCGCCCAGGAACTTGACAAACCAGTCATTATCCACTGTCGCGACGCCGCCGCCCCAATGGCCGAAATGCTGAGGAACTTTTGGCAAACACGCGGGCCAGTGCGCGGGGTCATGCACTGCTGGGGAGGCACACCCGAAGAAACCCAGTGGTTTTTAGACCTAGGTTTCTACATCAGTTTTAGCGGAACAGTCACCTTTAAAAAAGCCTTGCAAATACAAGAATCAGCTTGTATGGTAAATAGCGATCGCATCCTAGTCGAGACAGATTGCCCTTTTCTCGCCCCCGTACCCCAGCGGGGAAAACGCAACGAACCAGCCTATGTCTACTACGTAGCCGAGCAAGTTGCTAAATTGAGAGGAGTTTCTCTCTTAACTTTGTCCCAGCAGACAACCAAAAATGCCTGTCAGCTATTCGGCTTTTCAGTTTAGTTATAGCAGAGCAGAGAAACCAGGAAAACAGGTCGATTTAGGAGCCAGCGATCGGGACAATCCCATTTATCTCCTGCCAGAAAAACCGGATTCATCCTTTATAGGAGATTCTTTTGGCGTTGCCTGTTGCGATCGGATTTGCGTCCTATAATAAAAAGAACCGACCGATCGGGCGTTGGCTTAGTATCCGCGACTGCGATGTCGCCCGCTTGAGGCCAACACAACGCGAGTACGCTAACCTTCGGGAGCGGTCAAAACTTCAGGCAATAGCTCAAACTTACACACTCAAACTTACACATCAGAAGAAACTTGGAACCTCAGCAATTTGGCAATAGCTGTCAAGTCAATTTTAGGAGTCAAAAGTGTAGGGAATTAACCCTGGTATACCACGAGATCAGAGCTAAAAGCATCTCTATCGAAACAAAAATCCGCACAAAAATAATGCGAGCCACCAGCAATAATAACCGTTGCATCAGTTGGCAGGCGATCGAAAACATCATATAAATTCTCTCACACAATCCATCAAAAAAACGCAACAAGGTAAAAACGCCAAGCCTTGGCGCCATGTAAAAAGCTAGAGCCACTGCGGAAAAAGGACCCCCATGACCACTAAAGATTACACAGAATTCGCCTTCACCTTGCCCGACCTGATCGAAATCCAGCGGGCAAGTTTTCGCTGGTTCCTAGAAGCCGGGCTGATCGAAGAACTCGACAGCTTCTCCCCGATTACAGACTACACGGGCAAGCTGGAACTCCACTTCATGGGCAAAGACTTCAAACTCAAGCGCCCAAAATATGATGTGGACGAAGCCAAGCGCAGGGACAGCACCTACTCGGTGCAAATGTACGTACCCACCCGCCTGATTAACAAAGAAACAGGGGAAATCAAAGAACAAGAAGTCTTCATCGGCGATTTGCCGTTGATGACCGAGCGCGGCACTTTCATTATCAACGGCGCAGAACGGGTGATTGTCAACCAAATCGTGCGTTCCCCAGGCGTGTACTACAAATCGGAAACCGACAAAAACGGTCGCCGTTCCTACAACGCCAGTCTGATCCCCAACCGCGGTGCTTGGCTGAAATTTGAAACAGACAAAAACGATTTAGTCTGGGTCAGAATCGACAAAACCCGCAAGCTCTCAGCCCAGGTGCTGCTCAAAGCCCTCGGACTCACAGACGGCGAAATCTACGACTCACTCCGCCACCCGGAATACTTCCAAAAAACGATCGAGAAAGAAGGACAATTCGGCGAAGAAGAAGCTTTGATGGAGCTCTACCGCAAACTCCGTCCAGGCGAACCCCCCACCGTCGCGGGCGGCGAACAGCTCCTCAACTCGCGCTTTTTCGACCCCAAACGCTACGATTTGGGCCGAGT
Source organism: Microcoleus sp. F4-D5 (assembly GCF_036704885.1). Classification (NCBI taxonomy): domain Bacteria; kingdom Bacillati; phylum Cyanobacteriota; class Cyanophyceae; order Oscillatoriales; family Microcoleaceae; genus Microcoleus; species Microcoleus sp. F4-D5. The sequence goes on from NZ_JAUBSX010000017.1 coordinate 8,087, forward strand.
CGGCCGCTACAAACTCAACAAAAAATTGCGCTTGACAGTCCCCGATACCATGCGGGTGCTGACATCGCAAGATATCTTGACGGCGATCGACTACTTAATTAACCTCGAATTCGACATCGGCTCCACCGACGACATCGACCACTTAGGCAACCGTCGCGTCCGCAGTGTCGGAGAACTGCTGCAAAACCAAGTGCGGGTCGGCCTCAACCGCTTAGAACGGATCATCCGCGAACGGATGACCGTCTCGGATGCCGACTCCCTCAGCCCCGCTTCTCTGGTCAACCCCAAACCGCTGGTAGCAGCAATCAAGGAATTCTTCGGTTCCTCCCAGCTATCCCAGTTCATGGATCAAACCAACCCCCTGGCAGAACTGACTCACAAGCGCCGGCTTTCCGCCTTGGGCCCTGGAGGTCTGACTCGCGAGCGCGCCGGGTTTGCGGTGCGGGACATTCACCCGTCCCACTACGGCCGGATTTGCCCGATCGAAACACCAGAAGGCCCCAACGCCGGTCTGATCGGTTCCTTGGCAACCCACGCCCGAGTCAACCCCTACGGCTTCATTGAAACTCCTTTTTATCCAGTAGAAAAAGGACGGGTGCTGCGCGACAAAGCCCCCGTTTACATGACAGCCGACGAAGAAGACGATTTGCGCGTCGCCCCCGGAGACATCAGCCTCGACGAAAACAACAACCTCTTGGGCGAAACCGTAGCCGTCCGCTACCGCCAAGAATTTACGACGACTACGCCGATGCAGGTGGACTACATGGCGATTTCGCCGGTGCAAATCGTCTCCGTCGCGACATCGCTGATTCCGTTCCTGGAACACGACGACGCCAACCGAGCTCTGATGGGATCGAATATGCAGCGGCAAGCTGTGCCGCTGCTGAAACCAGAACGGCCCCTAGTCGGTACGGGCTTAGAAGCTCAGGCGGCGCGAGATTCCGGGATGGTTGTGGTTTCCCGGATTAACGGCGAGGTGATTTACATCGACGCTACCCGGATTATTGTCAAACCCCTGGCTGAGGATGCCGAATCTAATTCCAGCGAAGAACATTTCCTGATTAAGGAATACGACGATCTCAAAGTCAAACAGCCCTCGGTTTGGAAGCAAAAATATGCTGGCTGCATCGAACACGAACTGCAAAAATATCAGCGCTCTAACCAAGATACTTGTTTAAACCAGCGTCCGCTGATTTATGAGGGCGATCGAGTCGTAGCAGGTCAAGTTCTCGCCGACGGTTCCTCCACCGAAGGAGCCGAACTCGCTCTGGGTCACAACATCCTCGTAGCTTATATGCCTTGGGAAGGCTACAACTACGAAGACGCCATGCTAATTAGCGAGCGTTTGGTGTACGAAGATATCTACACATCGATCCACATTGAAAAATACGAAATCGAAGCCCGCCAAACCAAACTCGGCCCCGAAGAAATCACCCGCGAAATTCCTAACGTCGGCGAAGACGCGCTGCGCCAGCTAGACGAACAGGGCATTATCCGCAAAGGTGCCTGGGTAGAAGCCAGCGACATCCTAGTCGGCAAAGTCACCCCCAAAGGCGAATCCGACCAACCGCCGGAAGAAAAACTGCTCAGGGCAATCTTCGGCGAAAAAGCCCGCGACGTGCGAGACAATTCCCTCCGCGTCCCTAACGGCGAAAAAGGCCGCGTGGTGGACGTGCGGGTGTTTACCCGCGAACAGGGGGACGAACTGCCCCCCGGTGCCAACATGGTCGTCCGCGTGTATGTAGCTCAAAAGCGGAAGATTCAAGTCGGCGACAAAATGGCCGGCCGCCACGGGAATAAGGGTATTGTGTCCCGGATTCTGCCGATGGAGGATATGCCTTACTTGCCAGACGGGACTCCGGTTGATTTGGTGCTCAATCCCTTGGGCGTGCCGTCGCGGATGAACGTAGGTCAAATCTTTGAGTGTTTGCTCGGATGGGCCGGCGAAAATCTGTCGATGCGCTTCAAGATGGTGCCTTTTGATGAAATGCACGGCGCTGAAAAGTCTCGCGAAACCGTACACGGCAAGCTACAGGAGGCGCGCGAAAAAACGGGCAAGCCGTGGGTATTTAACGAAAAGCACCCCGGCAAGACGATTGTCTACGATGGCAGAACTGGAGAACCGTTCGATCGCCCCGTTACAGTCGGCATCGCCTATATGCTGAAGCTGGTGCACTTGGTAGACGATAAGATCCACGCCCGCAGCACCGGCCCTTACTCGCTGGTAACGCAGCAGCCTCTAGGCGGCAAAGCGCAGCAGGGAGGTCAGCGGTTCGGAGAAATGGAAGTCTGGGCTCTGGAAGCGTTCGGCGCAGCTTATACTTTGCAAGAGTTGCTGACTGTCAAGTCGGATGATATGCAGGGGCGGAATGAAGCGCTGAATGCGATCGTCAAAGGCAAGGCTATTCCGCGTCCCGGTACACCGGAATCTTTCAAGGTGCTGATGCGGGAGTTGCAGTCTTTGTGCTTGGATATTGCCGTGCACAAGGTCAATACCTCTGACGACGGCAGCGAACACGTTGAGGTTGATTTGATGGCCGATGCCGGGGGCAGGCGATCGCCCTCCCGGCCTACTTACGAATCGCTTTCTCGTGACGAACTTGACGAGGATTAGGCATTAAAGATTTTAGATTCAAGCTTTTTTGACAGCATTCAATCTAAAATCTTTAATCGACAATCTCAAATTAAAATGCCTCAGCAGTGGTACGAACACTGCTGAGGCGAATCAACGCTCTAAACAGGAGAGACGCTGAACATGAATATTGTAACAGTTGTCCCAGGAATAGAAGGAGAAGTTGACCTGAAGACTGGCTGTATTAACTGGCAAGGGAGCAAGTTTGGCAACGGTTACGCGCGCAAGTGGCTCGATGGCAAAACGGTATTAGTCCATCGATTAGTCCTCGAATCGAAAATAGCAGGGTTCCTCGGTTCCGGTTATTTTGGGTGCCATACCTGCGACAATCGAAGCTGCATCAACCCGGCACATCTGGTAGTAGGTACTGCTGCTGAGAATACCGGGCAGATGATTGGGCGCGATCGCAAAACTCCCAGACGCAAAAGTATTCGGGGTATTGGCATATTGTCGATCGCACAACTGCGGGAAATTCAGACTAAATATTTATCTGGAACCATCAAGAACCACCTAGCAAAAGAGTATGGAGTACAACATGAAACTATTACTAAGATACTTCAGACAAATATTCCCGATAACTTCACTACAGTTTCACCCAATTTTTTAGGAGAAATTCAAGATAGCGGCTGCATCATTTTCCAAGGTTCACAAGACGGTCCAGGTTATGGCAGGTACTTGAAAAATGGAAAATCAAAATCAGTGACTCGTGCTGTTTTAGCCGAGAAATTAGGATATGAACTTCCGACTTCGATGGATGCTTGTCATACCTGCGACAATCCCAGTTGCATCAATCCAGAACACCTTTGGGCTGGTACTCGCACTCAAAATTTCTTAGATGCTTCTAAGAAAGGACGCACTCAAGGAAAAAGTCATCCTCTTTCCAATGCCAAATTAGATTGGGAAAAGGTGCGAGAAATTCGACAAAAGCTAGCAGCAGGAGAGAGGATGAAGGATGTAGCACAGGAATACAGTGTCGGCCGCAAAACCATACACGATATTAAATATCACGTCACTTGGAAGGAAGTAGGTCAACAGGTTCCACTTCCTCGCACGGGTGGATATGTCGAACGCAAATTTACTTTTGCTCAAGCTATTGAGATCCGAGAACGAATCCAAGCCGGAGAATCCATTGCTAAAATTGCTCTGGAATTTGGAGTATCCAGAAATATCATTTCTGATATTAAAAGAAACGTCACCTATAGAGGAGAGTAATATTGATTTGAGTTCAAAACGAAGCAAACAAAAAATATAAAGTGCCAGCACTAATCGACAGTAAATAATCAATTGGAGTCAAAATGGCTAAGGTAGAACAACGCTTTGATTACGTCAAGATAGGATTAGCTTCACCAGAAAGAATTCGACAGTGGGGAGAGAGAACTTTACCCAACGGTCAGATAACTGGCGAGGTGACAAAACCAGAAACAATAAATTACCGGACATTAAAACCCGAAATGGACGGCTTGTTTTGCGAGCGCATTTTTGGACCTGCAAAAGATTGGGAATGTCATTGTGGGAAGTACAAACGAGTTCGCCATAGAGGCATTGTTTGCGAAAGATGCGGTGTTGAAGTCACTGAATCTCGCGTCCGCCGCCATCGCATGGGATTTATCAAATTAGCAGCTCCAGTAGCTCACGTTTGGTATCTCAAAGGCATCCCGAGTTACATGGCAATTCTATTAGATATGCCCCTGCGAGATGTCGAACAAATCGTCTATTTCAACGCCTATGTAGTCCTCAATCCCGGTAATGCCGAAAAGCTGCAATACAAGCAATTGCTCACGGAAGATGCTTGGCTGGAAATAGAAGACGAACTTTACAGCGAAGATTCCACGCTGACGGGCGTAGAAGTAGGCATAGGTGCTGAAGCTTTGCAAGTTTTGCTGCAAAATATTCCGCTAGAAAGTGAAGCGGAAAAGTTGCGCGAAGATATTGCTAATGCTAAAGGTCAAAAACGGGCAAAGTTAATTAAACGCTTGCGGGTTATTGACAACTTCATCGCTACGGGATCTCAACCAGATTGGATGGTACTCAACGTGATTCCGGTGATTCCCCCCGACTTGCGGCCGATGGTGCAGCTAGACGGCGGGCGTTTTGCAACGAGCGACCTCAACGACCTCTACCGGAGAGTCATCAACCGCAACAACCGTTTGGCCAGACTGCAAGAAATTCTGGCACCGGAGATTATCATCCGCAACGAAAAGCGGATGCTGCAAGAAGCTGTGGACGCGCTGATAGACAACGGGCGTCGGGGCCGGACAGTTGTGGGGGCAAACAACCGCCCGCTGAAGTCGCTGTCGGACATCATTGAGGGGAAACAAGGCCGCTTCCGGCAAAACTTGCTCGGGAAACGGGTTGACTACTCCGGGCGTTCGGTGATTGTGGTGGGTCCGAAACTGAAAATTCACCAGTGCGGTTTGCCGAGGGAAATGGCGATCGAACTTTTCCAGCCTTTCGTCATCCACCGCTTGATCCGCCAAGGATTGGTCAACAATATCAAAGCTGCGAAAAAACTGATCCAGCGCAACGATCCCAGCGTTTGGGACGTGCTTCAGGAGGTGATTGAAGGACACCCGGTGATGCTGAACCGGGCGCCGACGCTGCACCGTTTGGGGATTCAAGCCTTTGAGCCGATTTTGGTGGACGGCAGGGCAATTCAGCTTCACCCGCTAGTCTGTCCGGCTTTTAACGCTGACTTTGACGGCGACCAAATGGCCGTACACGTGCCTTTGTCTCTGGAATCTCAGGCGGAAGCGCGCTTGCTGATGCTGGCTTCTAACAACATTATGTCGCCTGCAACCGGAAGACCGATCGTCACTCCTTCTCAAGATATGGTGCTCGGTTGCTATTACTTGACAGCCGAAAATCCTGACGCTCAAAAAGGAGCCGGTCACTATTTCTCCAACCTTACCGACGCGGTTGTCGCTTACGAACAAGGAATCGTTGACTTGCACTCATACGTGTGGGTGAGGTTTCAAGGCCCCATAGAAAACACAGAACCTGAAGGAGAACCGCTGAAGGTGGAACGCTCTGCCGACGGTATAGTGACGAAAGAATACAAGTTCCGCCGGGTTCGGGAAGACGGAGAGGGCAAGTTGATCAATCAGTTTATTCGCACTACTCCGGGCAGGATTATCTATCACAAGACGATCGAATCGGTAATTAACAATTAGAAATTGGTAATTGGTAATCGGTAATTGGTAATTGGTAATAACTGACAAAGAATAGCTAAAAAGTAATAGCATTCGACGCGCCGTGAAAACTACCAATTACGAATTACAGATTGCCAATTACGAATTATGAATTAGGGATTACCAATTACGGATTACCAATTACCAACACCAGAGAAATGACAGAAAATAAAGAAATTGTTTTTCGCAATCGAGTTGTTGACAAAGGTCAGCTCAAAAAATTAATCTCTTGGTCTTTCATGCACTACGGAACGGCCCGTACAGCCCAAATGGCCGACAAACTCAAAGACTTGGGTTTCCGCTACGCCACGAAAGCCGGCGTCAGCATCAGCGTAGATGACCTGCAAGTACCGCCTTCTAAAAGATCGCTCCTAGATGCGGCGGAAGAAGAAATCCGCATCACAGAACAAAAATACACCAGAGGCGAAATCACCGAAGTCGAACGCTTCCAAAAAGTAATCGACACCTGGAACAGCACCTCAGAAGACCTCAAAGACGAAGTAGTCAAAAACTTCCGAGCCACAGACCCGCTCAACTCGGTCTACATGATGGCCTTCTCCGGCGCGCGGGGGAATATTTCTCAAGTGCGGCAGTTGGTGGGAATGCGCGGATTGATGGCCGACCCGCAAGGAGAAATCATCGACTTGCCCATTAAAACCAACTTCCGCGAAGGACTGACAGTCACCGAATACATTATTTCCTCCTACGGAGCGCGCAAAGGCTTGGTAGATACAGCATTACGCACCGCAGACTCCGGCTATTTGACTCGCCGACTCGTGGACGTATCCCAAGACGTAATCGTGCGCGAAGTAGACTGCGGTACTCAGCGGGGCATCCGGGTAAGAGCGATGACAGACGGAGCTACCGTGCTCATTCCCCTAAAAGAACGGCTGCTGGGACGTGTTTTTGCCCGAGACGTAGTGCACCCCAAAACCGGGGAAATCGTTGCTTACGGCAGCGAAAAAGCTGTCCGCAATCAGCCAATTACTGAGGAGTTGGCCGCAGAAATTGGTAAAGCAGGGGTGACAGAGGTCTATTTACGATCGCCCCTGACTTGCGAATCCACGCGCTCGGTTTGCCAGCACTGCTACGGCTGGAGTCTGGCCCACTTGCAAATGGTAGACATGGGAGAGGCGATCGGGATTATTGCAGCTCAGTCGATCGGGGAACCGGGAACTCAGCTTACCATGCGTACTTTCCACACCGGCGGCGTATTCACCGGAGAAGTCGCCAAACAAGAACGAGCGCCTTTCCCGGGTACAGTCAAATTCAAGAACTTGCGAACCCGCTCTTTCCGCACCAGACACGGCGAAGAAGCACTGGTAGCAGAAAACAACGGCAAACTCGTATTTGAAGGCGAAGGCTTTGAAGAAGGCAAATCCGGGGCCAAAAATCAAAAACTGAAAATAGAGCTGGCGATCGCCCAAGGTTCTACTTTAATGGTCAAAGACGGACAGCGGGCGATTCCCGGTCAAGTTTTAGCCGAAGTGCCCATCGCCGGCCGCGCCGCCCGCAAAACCACAGAAAAAGTCACTACCGACGTAGCCTCCGACTTAGCAGGAGAAGCCAAATTTGCTGATTTGGTGCCGGAGGAAAAAACCGACCGCCAAGGCAACACTACCCGCACCGCCAGCAAAGGCGGGCTGATTTGGATTCTCTCGGGAGAAGTCTACAACTTGCCCCCCGGTGCCGAACCAGCGGTCAAAAACGGCGATCGGATTCCAGCAAACAGCGTGATCGCCGAAACAAAACTCGTTTCCGAACACGGTGGCGTAGTCCGCATCGCTGACCCCAGAGAGATCGAAATTATCACCGCCCAAGTCCTGCTCGACCAAGCAATCGTGCGGGCCGAAAGCGCCGGCGGCCGGGACCACTACACGATCGAAACAGCATCAAACCAGCGGTTTTCGCTCAAAACAGCTCCCGGCAGCAAAGTCATCAACGGCGAAGTAGTCGCAGAATTGCTCGACGACAGCTACCGCACCGCTACCGGAGGCATTGTCAAGTACGCTGGGGTAGAAGTCCACAAGCGGGGCAAGGCAAAACTCGGCTACGAAGTGGTCAAAGGCGGCACCCTGCTGTGGATACCCGAAGAATGTCACGAGGTCAACAAAGATATTTCCCTGCTGCTGGTCGAAGACGGCCAGTACGTCGAGGCCGGTACCGAAGTAGTTAAAGATATTTTCTGCCAAACCAGCGGGGCGGTAGAAGTCACTCAGAAAAACGACATCTTGCGGGAGATTGTCATCAAACCCGGGGAACTCCACGCAGTCGATCGCCCGCCCCTGACTTTTGGGGAAGGTCAAATTGTCAGCGCCGGCCAGCAAATTTTCCCCGGCTTGGTTGCAGACAAATTGGGCTATGCAGAATATATCGAAACACCCGAAGGCCCCGCTTTGCTGCTGCGGCCGGTGGTCGAATTTCCAGTCCCCGACAAGCCGCCCGTACCTTCTCAGACAGCGCTCAACGAGTCGATCTCCCTCAAAGCAGTCCAGCGGCTGCCCTACAAGGACGGGGAGCGCGTCAAGTCGGTGGAGGGACTCGAACTGCTGCGGACTCAGCTTATTTTGGAAATCGGTTCCGGAGCTCCGCAACTGGCAGCAGATATCGAGCTGCTGCCGGATGAGCCCGAGGCTCTGGCTTTTGGAGCCGACGGTTCCGGGCCTGCTTGGACTTCGTCTGATGCCGCCGAGGTCTCAGGCGAACTGGCGCTGCCTCAAGACGGCGAGAACGAGCAGCCTTCGAGGATTTTCCGCTTGCAGTTAGTGATTTTGGAATCGCTAGTAATTCGGCGGGACGTGTCCGCAGACCCGACTCAGGGCAGCACTCATACGCGGCTGTTGGTAGAAGACGGTCAGTCGATCGCCCCTGGCGCAGTCGTGGCCCGCACCGAGATTCTCTGCAAAGAAGCGGGCATAGTCCGGGGCATCCGCGAAGGGCACAACGAACCCGTGCGCCGCCTGCTGGTGATGCGCGATGCCGATTCTATTTCGATTTCTGTGGCAGGTACCCCTGCCGTCACACCCGGTCAACTGCTGGTTGCAGGTACCGAAGTAGCTCCGGGAATTATTTTGGAAGAATCCGGTCAAGTGGTCAAGGTTGTACCGGCAAAAGGCGAGGAACCGGCGAAAATTTTGCTCAGAGTGGCTCGCCCTTACCGGGTTTCCGCAGGTGCAGTGCTGCACGTAGAGGACGGCGACTTGGTACAGCGGGGCGATAATTTGGTGATTCTGGTGTTCGAGCGGGCAAAAACCGGGGATATCATTCAGGGTTTGCCGAGAATTGAGGAACTGCTGGAGGCGCGCAAGCCCAAGGAAGCTTGTATTTTAGCCAAACGCCCGGGTACGGCGAGGGTGGTTGCGGATGACGATGCTGTCGAGCTAGCCGTGATTGAGGATGACGGCCGGATTGAAGAGTATCCTTTGTTACCGGGTCAAAACCCGATCGTTTCCGACGGTCAGCGCGTCGGTGTCGCCGAAGCCTTGACGGACGGGCCTGCCAACCCTCACGAAATTCTGGAGGTGTTCTTCCACGTACTTAAGGAACGGCAGCCTACTTTTGAGGCAGCTTTAGAGAGTTTCCAGCAGGTGCAGACCTTTTTGGTGAATGAGGTACAGTCGGTTTACCAGTCTCAGGGCGTGGATATTTCTGACAAGCACATTGAGGTAATCGTCCGCCAGATGACTAACAAGGTGCGGATGGAGGACGGCGGCGATACTACTATGCTCCCGGGCGAGTTGGTGGAACTGCGGCAGGTGGAACAGGTGAATGAGGCGATGTCGATTACTGGCGGGGCTCCGGCTGACTACACTCCGGTGCTGCTGGGGATTACTAAGGCTTCGCTGAATACAGATAGCTTTATTTCCGCTGCTTCGTTCCAGGAGACTACCCGGGTGCTGACTGAGGCTGCGATCGAGGGTAAGTCCGACTGGCTGCGCGGTTTGAAGGAAAATGTCATCATCGGCCGCCTGATTCCTGCGGGGACTGGGTTCAATGCCTATGAGGATGCTGGGGTTCAGGATGCGGCTTTTGACGGTGCTGTTTTTGATGACGAAATCCACGATTTGCAGGAGGATGTGGTACTCGACGATCGCACTGCGCGCCGCGCTTATACGATCGACAGCGGTTTCGAGATTGGACGCGGGTCTGACATTGAGGTTGATGAGGATTTTGAGGAGGTTGAGGTTGATGAGGACGATTTTGTCGCTGAGAGCGATGATGATTCCCTAGGTGAAGTGGTCGATGACGATGACGATATCGGTTACGACTTCGACGAGGACGAAGACTAATCTCATGTTTTGAGATGGCCGCGCAGCAAGCAATAAGAGTGAGCTGCGCGGAGATTTTTTGGTTCTTCGCGATCGCACGCCCCGAGAGCATGAGTTGAAAAATATTAAATTCTTTATCTCAAAACTTAAACCTCAGAAGTCATAGCATTGTGCCATCGGCACATCCAAAAGAAGAAGGAATAAGGTAGGAAGTATTCGTCAGAAGGCATAAGTCAGAATAAAAGAATAATTTATAATTCAAGAGTTTTAATGGTTTGTTAGTTCAAACAAAAAACTCTTTGTTCCTTCTTCCTTCTTCCTTCTTTCTTATTTCTTCTTCCTTCTTCCTTCGGTTCGCTCAGTCAGGGAGCAAAGCCTTGATCTGATTGACAAACTCTTGATGGTCTACCACAGGCTTAGAGATGTAACCGTCGGCACCGCTTTGATCCAAAAAGGTTTCTCTATCACCGGCCATCGCGTGAGCTGTTACCAAAATAATCGGCAGCGAGGCTGTTTGCGGGTCAGCTTTAAGCAGTTGAGTAATCTTGATGCCGTCCACAGCTTTTCCCTGGTACACGCTCCGCGAAAGAGACACATCCATTAAAATCAAATCAGCTTCGCCGTTCGCAGCAATCTGCATCACCTCTTCAACATTTTCCGTGTGCTTCACGGCTAAGCCCCCCCGCTTAGTCAGAATTTTGGAAAAAACCCGAGCATTAACCAAATCGTCCTCTACAATCAGAACGGTTTTCATAAATAAATATGGGAAGTATGGAAACTTTGCGACTTTAGTCCAAAGAAGAACACGGCACGGGGACTAGATTCCCCGTCAAAAATGCAGAGTTTTTAGCGCCATCAGCCGGGAACCCTGCAAAACCCGTATTTATATCCTTGAGGTACTAGCCGTAAGAGGGTGTACAGATGCCCTGAAGCATCCAGTACCATCATTTAGACTACTACACACAGACAGTTTAGTTGTTTTTTAGAAGGAGACCTGACACTGCTAGAGGCTAAAGATTCCCAGGTAATAGGTTTCTAGTATCCTCTCTTTCGGTCAAGCCTCTGGCTTGGAGTCCGGGATGTGTGACAATTATTTTCTTTCATGCTCTTAGAATAAAGCAATGTTTATTTATATACTCCCGCTGCTGCATTCGGAGTAGCGAATATAGCAGGGGATTTTGGGGGATTCCCAATTCTCAGTTTTGAGCATCGAGACGGCTCAAAAGATCTAGGCTTCCGTCGATCGAGGTGCGGTCTGACTCTCCCTCTGGCGAGGAGAGCTTTTGACTGCTGAATTTTTAAGGATCGGCATTTGTGAGCGATTATAAGGAAAAGCAGGGCTGTGAATCAACCTTACTCACGGCTGAAGGTAAATAAACAGGTAGGCACAAATGAAGGCAACATAGAGGTTAGGGTAAGAGTGGAGAGTAAGAGGCAAGTGTTGCCCGTCTTCGGCACTCTGATTCTGCTTTCAGTAATTAAGTTTATTTTTATCCTCCCGCTGGGCGGTTTTGTCGGACTTTCGGTTTGCCTGCGGCAAACGCTTTTCACTCGAGACAGGCAACCTCAGCACTATTGACCGAGGCTGTCTTCACTCAGGAATTAACGGACACAAGGACTCATGGCTAAACAACTCAACCTACTTTCCGGGCAAGTAATTTCTACGCCTCTGCACGCCGAGATGCAGCAATCCTACCTCGAATATGCCATGAGTGTGATCGTCGGGCGAGCTTTGCCTGATGTCCGCGACGGTTTAAAACCGGTTCACCGTCGAATTTTGTACGCGATGCACGAACTCGGTCTGACGCCAGACCGACCTTACCGCAAGTGCGCCCGGGTAGTTGGAGATGTTTTGGGAAAATATCACCCCCACGGCGACCAATCGGTTTACGACGCTCTGGTACGCATGGTTCAGGAGTTTTCGAGCCGCTATCCTTTGCTGGCGGGTCACGGCAATTTCGGTTCGGTGGACAATGACCCGGCTGCTGCTATGCGGTATACGGAAACTCGGCTGGCACCGATCGCCCACGAAGCTATGCTAACCCAAGTCGGCGAGGCAACTGTTGATTTTACTGGTAACTTTGACAGTTCGCAGCAGGAACCGACGGCGCTGCCTGCTCAGTTGCCGTTTCTGTTACTCAACGGCTGTGCTGGCATTGCTGTGGGGATGGCAACTAATATCCCGCCGCACAATTTGGGCGAGGTGGTAGACGGTTTAATCGCTTTGATTGAAAACCCTGAACTATCCGACGAGAAGTTGATAGAACTGATTCCGGGTCCTGATTTTCCCACTGGAGGGGAAATCGTCGCTACAGAGGGCATTGTTGACGCCTACACTAAGGGTCGAGGCAGCATTGCGGTCAGGGGTGTAGCCGGGGTGGAAGAGGTGCCAGGTAATCGCAAGGTGCGCACTAAAACGGCGATCGTGGTGACGGAGTTTCCGTTTCAGGTAAATAAGGCGGCTTGGATTGAAAAGGTGGCGGAGTTGGTCAATTCCGGCCGGATCGACGGTATTTCTGATTTGCGTGACGAGAGCGATCGCGAAGGCATTCGAGTTGTGGTTGAACTCAAGCGGGAATTTACCCCAGAAGCGGTTCTGGCTCGCCTTTACCAACAAACTGACCTGCAAACAAATTTTGGCGCGATTTTGCTGGCAATTGTTAACGGTCAACCGCGACAGTTGACGCTGAGACAATTGTTGCAGGAATTTCTGGATTTCCGGGAAGTGACTCTTACCCGCCGCTACAGTTACGAGTTGCAGGCTGCGGAACGCCGCTGTCATATTGTCGAAGGCTTAATCTTGGCTTTGACAAATCTCGATACAGCGATCGACATTCTCAGAAATTCTCCTGACGGCACTACTGCTAAGCAAACTTTGCAAGTTCGCCTCAATTTGAGCGAAAGTCAAGCTGATGCTATTTTGGCGATGCCGATGCGCAGGCTGACTGGTTTGGAAAGGCAAAATTTGCAGTCTGAGTTTGATGAGTTGATGGCTAATATTCAAGAATTGCAGCGGTTGTTGAGCGACCGGCGCGAACTTTTGAAGGCTTTAAAGAAGGAATTTCGATCGCTCAAACGCAAGTACGCTGACCCCCGCCGCACTAAATTCGCCAATGGAACCGGACGCGCAGCCAACGCCGAACCGCAATTTTCTGGTAAGAAAAATTCTGCGGTGAAGCAGTTGTCGCCGGCAACGATTCAGCCTAACTTATTGCCCGTTCTAGAGGCAGAGGAAACTATTGTTGAATTTTCCCACAAGCAGTACGTGCGGCGCTTGCCAGCTGGCGAACGACCTCGCTCGAAAAGTCGCGAAAAATCGGTTTCAGCTTTAGAAAAAAATGAAGATTTTATTGTTACCGCAAAGCTGACAAAAACCGATCGCACTTTGGTCATCTTAACTCCTAACGGCAAAGCTTACCCGCTGAAAGTGGCCGATATTCCTAGTAGTAGCGCCAAAGACCGGGGAACGCCGATCGTTAGTTTGTTGTCGCCGAGTGCTACTAAAGAAAGTGCCGGTCGCGCTTTGTCGGAAATCACAGTCGCACACTTTATTTTGCCGGAAAATTCGGAAGCGGCAGATTTAGTAACTCTGACTCAGCAAGGGAAAATTAAGCGCTTGCCGATGCAGGAATTTGCTGATTTGACTAATCGCGGCGTTACTGTTGTTAAACTCAAGGAGGACGATCGGCTGCGCTGTGCGAGTCTGGCTAAAGTCGGCGAGCAAGTGGCGATCGCAACTTCAGGAGGCCGAGTCCTCCGGTTTGAGATTGATGACGAACAACTGCCGCCAATGGGCCGCGCGGCCCAGGGCTCTCAAGTAACCAGGTTGCGGAAGCAGGAAGAGTTGGTGGGTTGCATCACTCTCGACCCGGACGACAGTCTGGTACTATTTTCGGAGTTGGGTTGGGCAAAACGAATGCCTGCAGGTTCTGTCAGACTTACTAACCGAGGTGAAATTGGCACTCAAGCTTTTCGCTTCGCAGAGCCTAAAGATGCTTTAGTTGGCTTGCTGCCGGCTGTTCCGGGTACGGATGTCAAACTTTTTACTAATTCTGGCCGCCTGCTGCGATCGGCTATTGATGCTATAGCTTTTTGGGGGAAAGATGCTGCGGGCGATCGAGTTTTTGACCTCAATCCGGGTGAAAAAATTATCAAAGTTATCAGCAGTCTATAGTCATTAGTCATTGGTGATGGGTCATGAGTCATTCATTGTGTCATTATTCGCTGTGAGTCAATTTAAAGCTTGCCTTTGTTGCCTTCGAGCGTATACATCCAATTCCTTTCCTCATTCAGCGTTATTCCCAGGCAGAGCCTGGGAATACAGACCCAAAGGATCTGCCTCCAATTCCCCAATCTAAAATCTAAAATCTAAAATCTAAAATTGTTTGATGGCGCAAGTTGTATTAGAAAATATCTACAAAAGTTTTCCGCTCCGCCAAGGAGAACAGGAAAAAGAAGCAAACAGGGTCGCAGAAAGTGTCTCGCCTGCGGCCGATAGCCCTTCGTCTAACAGCGTTTTGCGTCGTATTAACCTGACGGTCGAAGATGGGGAATTTATGGTGCTGGTGGGACCTTCGGGCTGCGGAAAAAGCACTTTGCTGCGCTCGATCGCCGGTTTGGAAGTTTTGACTGCCGGCAATATTTGGGTTGGCGATCGGGTGGTTAACGATTTACCTCCTAAAGACCGAAATATCGCTATGGTATTTCAAAATTATGCTCTCTATCCTCATTTAACAGTTTACGATAATCTCGCCTTTGGATTGCGCCGCTCTGAAAGGGAGAAAGAAGAAGAAAGAAGGAAGCAGGAAGCAGAAAGAAAGAAGCAGGAAGCAGAAAGAGGGAAGAAAGTAGAAGCGAAAAGGGGGAATATCCAAGGAGAAGAAGGAAAAATCCAGAAGGGAGAAAAAATTAGGAAGAAGGTAGAAGAGGTTATTAATTATTTAGCTTCTAATTCTTTTAAGACTAATCTAGCTTATCTTTTGTTTGAGGACTTTTTAGGAGGAGTAACTCGCAAGCTGCCTCCGGGCTTGCGCTATTTATCGGAACGAGAAAAGGCAGTAGGAGAACGAGTCCTGAAGGTAGCTGAATTATTGCAAATAGAATCTCTTTTAAATCGCTTGCCGAAACAACTTTCGGGAGGGCAAAAGCAGCGGGTAGCTTTGGGTAGGGCGATGGCTCGAAATCCTGAGGTGTTTTTGATGGACGAACCGCTATCGAATCTTGATGCGAAATTGAGGGCGGAAACTAGATCGCAAATTGTGCAGTTGCAGCGACAGTTGGGAACTACAACTATTTATGTAACTCACGACCAAACTGAGGCGATGACTATGGGCGATCGGATTGCTATTATGAATAGAGGTCAGCTTCAGCAAGTAGCTCAACCTCTAGAGCTTTACAACAAGCCGGCTAATTTGTTTGTTGCTGAGTTTATCGGTTCTCCGCCGATGAATTTTTTGTCGGTGCAATTTAGTGCTCCGCTGTTGATTTCTCACCCCCAATTTCGCTTTACTTTACCGGATATTTGGGCAAAAAGTCTACAACAATATGACGGGCGAGGGCTAATTTTGGGCATTCGGCCGGAACATCTGAGCATTCACCCTCCTGCTACCAAAAATCTTTCGGTACAAGTGGAAATTGTAGAGGCTTTGGGACACGAAACTTATTTGCGGGTCGGTTTGACGGATGCTCCGTCCGTGCGGATGCAAGTGCGGGTTCCTCCTGAGCGATCGATCCGAGTTGGCGAGGAACTGTGGCTGGCCATTGCCCATGACAAGATTCACTTGTTCGACCCCGATACCGAGTTGGCTATTTTTCCTGTTAGGTAAAATCATCAAGCTCGATCGACCGCTGTCACCTATCCCCTTCTCACAATTTTGCACTTTTTTCAAGTCTTTGTTATATTAATTTATATAAGCCTTACAAAAGTTAACGGAAGGAGTTGGCACTATGCAAGAACCAAAACGCAACGCTTGGAACTGGGGCTTCAGCGAAGGAGCCGAAAATTGGAACGGTCGTTTGGCGATGATTGGTTTTTCTGCCGCTGTCATCATAGAATTGGTTTCCGGTCAAGGCCTGCTTCACTTTTGGGGCCTGATGTAATTTTCTAGTTAAGACTTTTGTGACACTGCAAAGCCTGGGAGTTCCCTAACGGACTCCCTAAATTTTGACAGCGCAATTTGGGCAGCAAATAACCACTTGCTCCGTCCGGTTAGAAGCACAAACTTTAACAGCTATAGCTGAAACCGGGGCGGGGGGTCTCCCCCCCAAAAAACAGAGTGCGAATCACTCTTTTGGGTGATGCTAGAAAATTACTCTAGCGGATATATTCCTTTAAGATGCTGTTGCGGTTGGGATGGCGCAACTTGCGAAGGGCTTTAGCCTCGATTTGGCGGATCCGCTCGCGAGTGACGTTAAAGATTTGACCAATTTCCTCCAAGGTCTTCATCCGTCCGTCATCTAAGCCGTAGCGCAGCCGCAGTACATCCCGTTCTCGGGGGCTGAGAGTATCCAAAACGCTTTCCAAGTCTTCCCTGAGCAAGTTTTTTGAGACTTGATCTTCTGGTGTTTCTCCGTCAGATTCAATAAAGTCTCCCAGACGCGAGTCTTCCTCTTTGCCGATCGGAGTTTCTAAAGAGATTGGCAACTGTGCGGATTTAGCAATGAACCGCAACTTCTCGATCGTCATCTCCATGCGCGTAGCAATTTCTTCTTCCGTAGGCTTGCGACCCATTTCCTGAGACAGGAGTTTGGTAGTTTTTTTGATCCGCGAGATGGTTTCGTAAAGGTGAACCGGCAAGCGGATAGTCCGGGATTGGTCGGCAATTGCCCGAGTAATGGCTTGACGTATCCACCAAGTTGCGTAGGTAGAAAACTTGTAGCCTTTTTCGTGATCGAATTTTTCAGCGGCCCGGATCAGACCCAAAGAGCCTTCCTGAATCAAATCTTGGAAAGACAAACCGCGATTCATGTATTTTTTGGCGATCGACACCACCAAACGCAGGTTTGATTGCACCATTTTCTCCTTTGCCCGCCGACCGACGTGGAGTCGGTGACGGAATGCAGGTAGTGCCATATCTACAGCATTAGCCCATTCGTTGTCCTTGGGCTCGCGGTCTAACTCTTCGAGCAGTTGTTCTCGAACGCGCTCTAATTCCAGCAAATCTGCAATCTTGCGAGCCAGCTCGATCTCTTCATCGGCTCGCAGCAGCCGAATCCGACCGATTTCTTGGAGGTAAAGACGAATAGAGTCTTCTGTATAATGCTTTTTCTTTGCCTGAGCCCGACGGCGGGCTTTGACGCCTTTGCCAGATTTAGTGTCGTCCTCCTCAGATTGAGAGTCTAGAAAATCTTCTCGATCGTCTTCTTCGTCGATGAAGAGTTCCAACTCGTTCTCTGGTAGAACGCTTTCGGCGTTCCTAAGCAACTCGATTGTTTCCATTTCGGGTTTAAGTGTGGTTTCGAGTACGGTGTTAGCCTGGATCATGCCGCCTTCCTCATGCTCCTGAATTGAAGAATAAATAACAGTGGAATAGTGTCTGTTTGTAGTTTAGACAAGTTAGCCAATATTGGCATTCCCGCAGCAAAAAATAGTGGGATTTTCGGTCTGCTAACTGAATCTGTTACCGAAACTGCACCAGTTTTACGAGTCAAAGTTTGAGTTCTGGTTTGAATGAGCGAGCGCCTTGAATTAATCGCTGACTTGAACGTCGCGACCTCGAATTGAGCGTGGGGCTTTTTCTTTCGCAGCGAGTTACCGCATCATCTGCGATACCTTGCCCTGAGAAGCGAACCCAGAGATGCGAGCGATCGCACCTTCAAAAATAGTGGCTTTTTTACTCGGTACTTCGAGCTTTTACCCGTACAAGTTTTCCGGCACTGAACCCTCTAACTTTTGTGTTTGAGGTGTCGAACTTTTGATTCGCCTGCTGCTTTCACTCTGGTTGTCAGACATCACAGTTGCACGGCAAATTTTCGCCACCTTGGATGCGGGTCTGCTGCCTCAAATGAACAACAGATGGTCGAAGTACCTAAGGGTGAGAATCGGATCTTGCAAAGACCTTTCCGATTGTAGCCTTTCTCACAAAAAATGGAAGTTGTTTTCCGTTTTTTGTCAAGAACTAGGAAAACTTTGTCAGCTTAGCTTGACAATACTAACTCATTTCCGGCTCTGCTAAATCCTGAGAATGCCCAGCAAAAACTTTGGCACGATCGAACGGCGCTGTTTTCTGCGCGTATCTGGGTGAACGGCTGCGACGTAGTTGGCCAGACAGTTAGCAGACAATTTTTGACTTGCCGGAATTGAGACCAATACAATTCGTGTAGATGCACCCATCTTTACCCTGTTTCCCTGAATTGAATCATACGAAATCTGCGATTGAATAAAGCTCGTAGCTTTAGTTGTAAAGCCGGCAACTCTGGATTAGAGACCGACGATGACCCCAAATGAAGCGTTGCGGGTTTAGTAGTGCAACAGGGGCTTTCATTGTTAAGTTAGCTCAAATCTCAGAAATTGGGTTTAATTTTGACGTTAAATCACATTAAGTTCTTAACGTCACTTTCTTATTTAAGCAGTTTGACACGAGTTTGTCGCGTCAGCAGCAAAAACCACCCGGATAAATTCTACTGACAGTTAACCCGGTGCGCAACTCCCGGCTGCCGACTGCTCTAAAATTTGTTGGCTTTCGGCTCGCACTTGCGCGATCGCACTCTCTCACAAGCAACACAATTTGGCATCTTCCGGAAGTATAACTTCACAATTCCTTTAAAATATCGTGACAGTGTAAAGATTCAATAAATTCCTTCCATCAATTTTAGGTAGCATTCCCGAATTGTCTTGATAATTTCCAGCAGGCGCAACAACAAGCACAGGGGCGTTGCTGCAACTGCTGACAGACGATAAATCCCTAATGGAAGGAAAATTTACCCCATTAGCGATGTGGTTATTATTGTTGGAGAAGGCATAAGGGATCATCTCAATGAAAGCATCCAAGCTAGAAATTGGGGTTTTGAGGCTCTCTTGCTGCAAGGACAGAGGAAAAAGGAAGGAGCCAAAAGAAGTATTTTTACAAAGATGAGATGCTCCCAGGCATAAGCTGCAGAATGCGCTTAAAGATGTGGAGGGGTAGGACGCTAGTGCGATCGCTAAAAATTGTGTTAAGTTTATTTAGAGCGTGTCCTCAGAAATCGCCTATCCGGTCTTTCTCCTCTAGTCTGGTTTAAATGATCTGGATTGACCGTTAGGAAATGAAGCTATCAAAAAAAATTCCGCTACCTGTATATAAGTGGACTACAAAAAAAGTTTATTAAACATAATTAACCTTGATGACAGAAAGATTTAGTAATTAACCTGGCAGATATTACCATTTCTTTATAGGGCGTGTTTGCAATCAGAACTTCATTTTGTTTATGTTGGTGAATAAAGACTAAAGTCCTGACTGCGAACTTAATTTGACCGCGAGACAAATTACTGCTGATTCCGCAGCCGAGGGTTAACAAACTCGTTTAATCCTTCTCCCACCAAAGATAATCCCACCACCATTAAAGTCATCGCCAAACCGGGAAACAAAGCCGTCCACCAAATGCCAGTAGGTAGTGCATCTAAAGCTAAACGCAAGTCGTGTCCCCATTCGGGAGTTGCTTCGGGAAGTCCTAATCCCAGAAATCCCAAACCTCCTAATGTTAAAATTGCATCTGCAGCGTTGAGCGCAAACAGCACCGGTACGCTCTGAATCACATTCAGAAACAGATAGCGCGAAAGCACTGTCCAAGTGTCAGCACCCATTGCTCGGGCAGCTTCGACAAACAATTCGGTTTTGACGCTGACGGTGTGATTCCTGACTACGCGGTAGTATTGAGGGATGTAGGAAATACTCAGGGCGATCGCCGCATTCAAAACTCCTTTTCCCACTACAAACGCTAGCGTGAGAGAAAGCAGCAACCCCGGCAAAGTGTAAATTGTATCCATTAAAAATAACAGCACTCGATCGAGCTTGCCGCCCAAATAACCGCTAACCAAACCCAGCGGCACACCGATAAACAAACTCAAAGCAGTGGCTAAAATTACTACTTGCCAAGCCGCCCGGGAAGCAAACAGCGTGCGAGAAAACACGTCGTAGCCGCTGCGGGTAGTACCGAACCAATAATTCGCCGACGGCGGTTCGTGGATGGGGTTAATCAAAGCATCAGTAGGATTTTGCAGCCATCCCCAAGCTTGCATAGCTGGAGACAAAGCGGCTACCAATACAAACACGGCAGTTATTGTCAAACCTGCCCACATCATTTTCATTGACAGGCTTGACGGTGAGGCACTGTTGAGAAATCGCGGTAGTCGGAGGCGGCTTTGAGCCATAATGACGATCGACCTATATAAGACTTTTCGATTTTAGTAGCACTCAGGCGAAAAAACCCGGAACAGTCAAAAATCCTTTTTCTCATTCGCCAAACACTCGCGACAAACCGGGTTTTTTCGAGGGATGCGGCTAAAAAAAACGATTTCTTCCCTGCGCGTTAGTTTCGTACAGGGGAGAAACCGTGTTTTTGGCAGGCGGGAGGCAAGTCGAGTTTAGGTTAAATCTCCCTTGGCGAACCTCAAATCTAAAATCGATCGATTGTCCTACACATTACTGGCAATTAACTCGCGGTACTGGCTTTTTGGCTTAACTCCTTTGAGCTCAGCCACCAAATCTTTGTTTTTGAAATATTGAATCGTCGGCGTACCGATTACGCCAGCATTTTCAGCAATTTCTGGATCTTCTTCAATGTCGATTTCCACATAGTGGATTTTGCCCTCGAACTCATCTACTACTTTGCTCAAAATTGGCTTGAGGCTGTGGCAAGGGCCGCAAGTCGGAGAGGCATATTTGACTACAATCAGTCGATCGCTATCGTGGAACAACTTCCGCAAAGCATAACCTCCTTCGTGGCGCGTGTCTTTGATATCAAAGTTCTCGCTGGTTTTGCGTACTTTTTGAGCTTCCGGCGCTGCTGCGGGTTGCTCGGATTCCTCAGTTTGATGGAATTCCTGCGTTAAATCGTTCGACGACAGCCAACGTTCTGCCAGCATCGCCCCCATACAGCCGCTGCCGGCCGCAGTGATGGCTTGGCGAAACTCGTGGTCTTGCACGTCGCCGACGGCGTAAACTCCCTCGACGCTGGTTTCTACCGAACCGTGTTTGGTAACGATATAGCCTACTTCGTCGAGTTCTAACTGACCTTGGAACAGTTGAGTGTTGGGAGTGTGACCGATCGCGTAAAACAATCCTTTCACCGGCAAATCGCTCTCGGCGCCGGTCTGGATATTTCTAATTTTCACCCCGTCCATTTTGCTGCCCGCTTCGCCCAAAATATCCACTGCTTCGGTGTTCCAGTGCACGGTTATTTTGGGATTGTTCAGCACTCGGTCTTGCATGGCTTTGCTGGCGCGCATTCGATCGCGCCGCACCAGCATGTGTACGTGAGAGCCGTATTTTGTCAAATAAATAGATTCTTCCGCTGCTGTGTCGCCCGCGCCGATTACAGCTAATTCTACTCCTTTAAAAATTGGGGTAGCGCCGTCGCAAATCGCACAGGCAGAAATGCCGTGACTCCAAAATACGTGTTCGCTAGGCAGCCCCAGCCTTTTCGCCGTCGCGCCTGTAGCGATTACTATCGTGTGGGTTTTGATTTCTCTGTCTTCCGATCGCACTGTAAACGGACGCTTGGTCAAATCCACCGAAATTACATCTTCTGTGTATAATTCGGCACCCCAGCGCACTGCTTGAGCTTTCATCCGATCCATGAGTTCCGGCCCGGTGATGCCTTCGGGAAAGCCGGGGAAGTTTTCGACTTCTGTGGTTGTCAT
The DNA here is from genome assembly GCF_036704885.1 of Microcoleus sp. F4-D5. NCBI lineage: Bacteria > Bacillati > Cyanobacteriota > Cyanophyceae > Oscillatoriales > Microcoleaceae > Microcoleus > Microcoleus sp. F4-D5. Next base: position 30,014 of record NZ_JAUBSX010000017.1, read on the forward strand.
CAGTTGACCGCCGGGGATGCCTCCCGTTTGGTAGCCTTCAAAGACTATGGGTTTCAGGTTTGCTCTCCCGGCGTAGATTGCTGCTGTGTAGCCTGCCGGTCCTGAGCCGATAATTACTAGGTTTTCTACGGTTTGTTCGGTCATAGCTGTTAATTCAAACTCATAACGACTTCGTTTTATTAATTCTAGCAGAGTTCGATCGAGTTTGGTTTGATGCCATTGTGCGATCGAGCATCTGTATCTATTTTTGAGGGTCGATCGGTCTTCGGGGCAATTCCAGTTACTTTAATAAGCAAAAACAATCTAAAAGTCGATTTAGTTTTAAATGTTCGATCTATTTTGACCCCTCAAATCTTAAGAAAATCTAAAGACAACCGAAATTATTGACTTCATTCTCAATTATTTTACCTATTTACTTGCTTTGAGGCTTGTGGTACGATTTTCACAATCCAGGGGCATTATGACTAATTTAACTTTTGGACGCTGAAACCTACTTAATTCATAAAATTAGCAAACTCTTCAAATGTAATAAGTACAATTGTTTATGCAAAATCCGCATTTTATGGTTTAAGAATTGTAAAGGAGATTTTGCCGAATTTGACAAAATACAGTAGTTGTGGTATGTAAGGTGCGATCGGCGGGAAATTTAGAAGGAAATTTTTAACCGCTTCGGAAGCACAGGCGGGACGCCAGTGCCACGATAAACATAGAATTTTGTAATTGTGTCTGAATGGATAAAATCAAGATATTGTTTGTGTGCAGTCAGAATAAGTGGAGGAGTTTGACTGCCGAGAAAATATGCCAGAAGGTTAGCGGCTACAGCGTGCGATCGGCTGGAACGGAAAAAGGTGCAAGAATTAGAGTAACTGAGGGTCTTGTCGGTTGGGCGGATTTGATATTTGTGATGGAGAAGAAGCACGGCGATCGACTTCGCAGCAAATTTCCCGAAAGTCTCGAAGGCAAGAAAGTTATTTGCCTGCAAATCCCGGACAATTACGAATATATGGAACCGGAGTTAGTCGAGCTTTTGCAGGCGAAACTGAACCCCTATATGGAAATGCCAGAGAACGAGATAAATTTTATGCAGCGAGTTTTGGAACCGGAAGTGATGGATTCCTTGGAAGAGGCGATCGAATACGATTCGATGGACTTTACTGAGGTTAATGCTGCTTTTGCTCAGAGTGCTGCGGCGTTGGGGCCGGTTTTTGGAAACGTTTTGGATGCGGGGACGGGTACGGCGAGAATTCCGATCGCCCTTTGTCAACTCCGGCCAGCCTGGAAATTGACTGGCATCGATTTGTCGGCAAATATGCTGCAAGTCGGGGCCCAAAATGTGGAAAAGGCGGGCGCGCGATCGCAAATTAGTCTGGAATTAATTGATGCTAAGGCAATGCCTTACCCTGACAGTTATTTTGACATGGTGATTTCCAACAGCATTATCCACCATTTGCCCGATCCGCTGCCGTTTTTGCAGGAAGTCAAGCGGGTGTTGAAGCCGCAGGGAGCAATTTTTTTGCGGGATTTGCTGCGGCCGGAAAAAGCGGAAATCAGGGATAATTTAGTCAAGCTGTATGCGGGAGATTGCAACGCGCATCAGAAACAGTTATTCAGCGATTCGCTGCAAGCAGCATTTACGCTGGATGAAGTTGAGGAGATGATGCAAAATGCCGGGTTGGATGGATTGAGGATTTACGAATCTTCGGACAGACACTGGACGGCGGAGCGTGCTTGGTGCGAGTCTTTGTAGGCGCGGGACGATCGCCCGATAACATTTTTACGCAGTATTGCACACCTTTAAGCTAAATACTTGTCCAAATCCGACTCACGACGCTTCTATTGTCAATTGGGAAGCTGGCGAACAATAACCTAGGAATTCAGATGCTGTTTGTAAGGCATGATCGATTCATGCTCCTTTCCAAAATTGTCTAATCAATTTATTGTTTAGTTAAGATGCTTAAGCATCTTATATAAAAAATGTGCGATCGAGGTTATGCCGAAAAAGCCCGTTCCGCGACCAGAAAATGAAGAGTCGCATTTGAAGAAGCTCAGGGAAGAACTGGAGATGAGCCAGGAAGATTTGGCGCGAGAGCTTGGCATTTCGTCGCAAACAATCAGCCGTTGGGAGTTGGGGAAGAATGTGCCGACGTTCACCGTCAAGCAGATGAAAGCTTTGGAGAAATTGCTGGCTAGCATCGGGAGGTCGATCGGCGATTTGCCAGACAATCTGTGATGGAAACCATTAAACAACCCCACGGATAAATCTGCGGATCGCTTTTTCCAATCTAAAATCTAAAATCTAAAATCTAAAATCACTCGAGGGCTTGCCAGACAATCTGTGATGGAAACCATTAAACAACCCCACGGATAAATCCGTCGATCGCTTTTTCCAATCTAAAATCTAAAATCTCAAATCTAAAATCACTCGATCGCGCCCTTTGTCTTTAGCTTGATAAAGCGCGCGGTCTGCCGCTGCAATCAAGTTTTTTTGTGTTGCGGACGATCGAGGAAACGTACTCGCTACCCCCAAACTCAGCGTCACGCGAGAACACACCTCCGAATTAATGTGTTCGATTTCTAGTTCTTTAATCCACACTCGAATTTTCTCTGCAATCCAGACAGCTATTTCAGGCGAAGTCCGAGGCAAAATTATTGCAAATTCTTCGCCTCCGTAACGGGCTACCAGAGTCTCGCCCGAAACTTCGCCTGTTGAGTAATTTACCGCAGCCAAAATAGCTTGGGCAACCTGCTGCAAGCAAGCATCTCCTGCCTGATGTCCGTAAGTATCGTTGTATTTCTTGAAAAAGTCAACATCGCATAAAATCAAAGATATTTCTGCTGCTGCTTCTCCCAATTCTTGCCATTTTTTCTCTAAGTATTCGTTAAAACAGTGACGGTTGGCAACCTGAGTTAAGCCATCTAAGTTGGCAAGGCGATACAGTTCGCTATTAGCTGCTCTTAATTGAGAATTAGCTGCTTCTAGCTGGGATTGCGTGAGCGATAAGTTGTAATAAAGTTCGCTTAGAAACCAAGTAGCTTGTTGGTGAATTTGGGATAAAGCTACCCACACTTGATGCACGTCTAACAATCGGTAAACTTGAGGTTCTAACTGTACAACAATTGGCTCGTAAATTAGTTCAGGCGGTCGCTGCATGGCTCGCTGAGCTGCCAAGACAATTAAGGTTACTCCTGGTAAAATCAAAACATCGGTTTGAGCTATTTGATACAAGGCTATAATCGGTCTGCAAGCAAATATATCTACTCCGTAAGGGCGGCTCATGCGTTCCATAAATCGCCGACGCGATATCATCCCTAAAAATTCCCCATTTACGGTCAAGATAACTCCCGGAAGCAGCGGGTAAGATTGAAAAAACCGGGCTACTTCTTTGGCAAGATATGAGGAGTCAACCTGAAAATTGAATACAGCCAGATCCTTAAGAGTAGACTCTAAAGATAAATTTTCAGGTGGTTTTTCTGGCGAGTTAGATGGCGCGATAAATTCAACAGACACAGCGCAGACCCGAATAAATAATAAAGCAACAAACCTAGTCTAAACTATTAACTTATAAGTATTTATTCCCAGGGGCTGTATTTTTAACTACACTATATATTTAGGGAAGTAAGCTCCTGCGTTAGTTTATGCCCTGCCTGCATTGCTTTGCGTTGATTCATCCTCACTCAATTATAGATTTATTAAAATATTACTGAATTTTTTACTCTTGGTTTTTTGCGCCGTAAAAAAAACCAGTTTCTGCACGAGTCCTCAACTCATTCGCGGCGCACAAAAACTCAAAAAACCTGGTTGTTAAACCGGGGTCGAGGCTGTAACGAGATTTTGCGTAAAAAAACGCGGTGTCTGCCCCTGTCCTCAACTCAAAACTCAAAACTCAACCTTCCCTCACCACCCCCACGTTCCTGGCCCTCCCTTAAACGGGCCGACAATATCTTTGGTAATCCAGCCGCCGTAAAAATCCCCTGGTTGAGATTGCACTAATTCCCCGTCCACATAACAGGCATCCATCTTGCTCGGATAAAAAGCCACATAATCTTTAATAGCTGCAAAAACCTGATTGGGATTGGGATAAAACCAAGCAGCATTTACTGCTTCTTTTGACTCTACCGCCACAGTGTAATAACCGGCTTGTCCCTTCCACTCACACCAAGAGCCCCGTAAAGTTTTGTGCAAATATTCCATTTGAATGTCCTCGGGGCAGATATAGTAGACAGGAGGGTGGCTTGTCTCCAATACTCGCTGAGGGTGGCGCGTATCGGCGATCGTCACTCCATTAAAAATTATCTGTACGTGTTTGGTCGATTGCTCAAGGCGAGGGGGACGCGGGTAATCCCAAACAGACTCTTGACCTGGACCGGGCTCTATTCGATCGAAGTTCACTTGCACAATCTCCCCTGCAAAAAAAAACAATTAGCGACTTAGCATTACAATTAAATGTACCCTTAATCGAGTCGCTGCTTCAGACCAAACCAGCTTTTCTCAACTCTCCGTAATATGAGTATTCGCGGTATAGATGTTTCCGACTACCAGCCCAATGTCAATTGGCAAGCAGTTGCCCGGGGAGGCATAGTCTTCGCTTTTGTCAAATCGACGGAGGGTGCAACTTTCGTTGCCCAAACTTTTGCCCGCAATTGGGCAGCTATGAAAGCGGCGGGGATTCAACGCGGTGCTTACCACTTTTTTCGACCTGCCAGCAGCGTTCAAGGACAAATAGATTTGTTCTTGAAAACCGTAAAACTCGAAGCGGGGGATTTGCCGGCCGTCTTGGATTTGGAAACTACAGGCGGTTTGAGTGCAGATCAATTGTGCGATCGAGCCGCAATTTGGTTAGAAGCAGTCGAAAAAGCCACCTTGATGCGACCGATTATCTACACCTACCCAGCTTTCTGGGACAACTTGGGGACAAAACGGTTTGCCGATTACCCGCTGTGGATTGCTCACTATACCAGTGCTGAGAAACCTTGGGTGCCCGGTGGCTGGAAAACTTGGACTTTTTGGCAGTACAGCGACACCGGCAGCGTCTCCGGCGTCTCGGGCAATGTAGACACCAATATTTATGAAAGCGTCCGAGAAGGCGCCGTAAGTTATAAAGTTGCAGACATCCAGAGAGAATTAAGAATCAAAGGTTTCTATCAAGGCGCGATGGACGGTAAATTTGGAGCCACCACCACAGCGGCGCTCATCTCGTTTCAGAAATCTCAAGGTCTCAATCCAGACGGCATTGCAGGCATCAAAACCTGGGCCGCTTTGATGCGAAAATCTCCCAAAGTAGTTGTCCCCCCTCCAGCCCCGACACCCACCCCCCGGCCGACTCCCACTCCCACTCCCACTCCCACTCCCACTCCCCCTCCCATATCAGACGTGCGGCTGACTCAGCTATTCTCGTCTTATCAAGCTAAGGCTAGCCAAGATACTGCCTTAATTTGGCTGCAAAGTCAGGTTCCTCCCTCTGTTTTAGGGGAATTTGCTCAAAAATGGCGGGCAACTGCCTTGCCTCCAGACACTAATTTGCGATTGATAGATGTCGGCAAATTTTATCGCGGTTTAGCACAACAAGACCAAGCTTTAGATTGGCTGCAAAAACAAATTTCTCCGGCTATTCTTACCGAGTTTGCACAAAAATGGCGCTCTCAATCTATTGTCACTAATTCTCCGATTCGGCTGATAGATGCGTGCAAATTTTATCGGGCCGCACCAAACCAAAACCAGGCTTTAGATTGGCTGGAAGGGCGAATTTCCCCGGCAATTCTCTCGGAGTTTTTTCGCAGGTGGCAGACTGCCAGCCGTGACGGAAAGTAATATTTCCTCCGGTAAAATAACTCTTGTAAGGTTTGTATTGAAGATTTGATTCCTCATAAAAAATTTGAGGAACAAAGTCCTCAATACAAACGAATCTCATTTGCGTGAGGTACAGATTGGTAATTTGTAATTGGTAATTGAGATTTTACTCTTGAGCCTAAAAGTCTTCACCTTTGAGCCTTATAGCTTCTACCTTCTGAAGGGGCTGCTCCAATCTTTGACGCTAAGAGAATTATCTGATAAAGTTGTAGCCAATATCAAGGTTTTTTAATCTTATTCGCAAAAATCCAAGGCCCTGCCGAGTTTGTAAGCTGCGCCGAATATAGCGCCTGCACTCAAATTACCCGCGATCGAACATTGAAAACTAAGCGGGCAGCCTGTAACAATTGTATCTATGGAAATCCCCTTTAACATCACCCTGTTGATGGTCATGACCGTCACCTGCGGTATCAGCGCTCAAGTTCTGGCAGCTTATCTGAAAGTTCCGGCGATCGTATTTTTGTTGCTCTTCGGCATTTTAGCCGGCCCAGACGGCTTGGGAGTGCTGCACCCAAATCTGTTGGGCAGCGGTTTGGAAGTTATGGTATCGCTGTGCGTAGCGTTAATTCTGTTTGAAGGCGGCTTGAATTTGGAATTGCGAGATTTGGGCAAAGTTTCCGGCAGCATCCGCAATTTAGTTACGGTAGGCACTTTAATTACGCTAATTGGCGGCGGAATGGCCGCACACTGGTTGGGGGAATTTCCCTGGCCGATCGCATTTCTGTATGCTTCTCTAGTAGTGGTCACAGGCCCGACAGTAATCGGCCCTTTGCTCAAACAAGTATCCGTTGACAAAAAAGTTGCCGCCTTGCTAGAAGCTGAAGGCGTTTTAATCGATCCTGTCGGAGCAATTCTGGCGGTATTGGTGCTGAATATTATTTTAAACGGCAATCCTGATTTGCTGGTTTTGTTCCGAGATTTAATCGTGCGGCTTTTCGTTGGCGCAGTCGTCGGAGTAGCAGGCGGTTGGTTGCTGGGATTCATTCTCAAGCGATCGCAATTTCTCTCAGAAGACCTCAAAAACTTAGTCGTTTTAGCAGGTTTGTGGGGATTTTTCGGCTTAGCAGAAGAAATCCGCAGCGAATCGGGACTGATGGCAACAGTCCTCTCCGGCATCGTCCTCAAAACCGCTGCTGTCCCTGAAGAAAGGCTGCTGAGGAGGTTTAAAGGTCAACTTACAGTCCTTGCTATTTCTGTGCTGTTCGTGCTGCTGGCGGCCGATTTATCCCTCGCTAGTGTGGTTGCCCTCGGTTGGGGAAGTTTGTTTACAGTTTTAGCTTTAATGTGGATAGTCCGGCCGATCAATGTTTGGTTGTGTACTTGGAACAGCGGACTGAATTGGCGGCAGAAATTATTTGTTTGTTGGGTAGCGCCGAGGGGAATTGTCTCAGCGTCGATCGCATCTTTATTTGCAATTTTGCTCACCCAGCGGGGAATCAACGGCGGCGACTCGATTAAAGCCTTAGTTTTCCTAACAATTATTATGACAGTTTTCGTGCAGGGATTAACCGCCGGATGGATAGCTCAACTTTTGGGCATCACCTCAAAATCTGTAACCGGTGCAGCAATTGTGGGATCAAATCCTTTAAGCAGATTAATTGCTCGCTTGTTTCAAGAACGCGGAGAATCTGTGGCAATTATCGACACAAACCCGGAAGCTTGCGCACAAGCAGAACGAGAAGGTTTGCGAGTGTTTTTGAGCAGTGCTCTCGACCACAGCGTGTTAGAAGAAGCCGGACTTGATTCGATGGGAACTTTTCTGGCAATGACTAACAACGGAGAGGTAAACTTAGTGTTAGCTCAGCGAGCGGCCGAAGAGTTTGCACCGCCGAGAGTTTTGGCAATATTCCCCAAAGATCCGCAAGCAAATACGCCTGCAAATCAGGCTAAAATCAATCAAGCTTTTGTCTCCGATTTGTCGCTGAAGGATTGGAACAAATATTTGAGCGACGGCGAAGTAAAGTTGGGGGAAACTGAGTTAAAAAGCGAGGGGTTGCAGTTTCAGATTGCTCACTTGCAAGCTTTGGTTCAAGCCGGGGAGTTGGCACCGCTGCTGCTGGAAAGGCAGGGGTACTTGCAAGTAGTGTCGGCGACCCAGATTTGGCAAGCAGGCGATCGAATTATTTATTTGCTGTACGATCCGACACCGAAATTGTTGAAAAGATTGTCGGGTTCGTCGCAGTCTCGCTTGACTTTGGAAAAGCATCAGGTAGTTGAAGAAGTACCGATTCCTCCTCCAGTTTTAGAGCCGGTTTTGGAGGAAATGGAAATAGCAAAGGAGGCTGAAGTTTTGCAGCCGCCAGTTTCGCGATAGGAGCAGTATCCCCGATCGTACTCTGTAATCTGCTTGTCGCGATCGTCCTTACTCTGCCTCCCCAATCAGAGTAAATGCCGCCCAATTTCGCGGCCCAGGATGAGTTTTCATCGTGGCTAACATTGCTTGCCGAAGTGCCTGCGCTTTGTCGGGATTATTTTGCAAGTTTTGATAAAACGACTGCATCAATTCCGATGTCGGCGCATCGGGAACCGCCCATAAAGAAACAATTACACTCGGCACTCCTGCCGAAATCAAAGCGCGCGACAAGCCAATCACCCCATCCCCGGTAATTCTGCCTTCTCCAGTGTTGCAGGCACTCAAAACGACTAAGCTTGCTTGCAGTTTCATGTCAAAAATCTCTTCTGCAGTCAATAAGCCGTTGTCGGTGCCAGAAGGAGCCATAGCGATCGCACTTCCCAATCCGTTTACATCATCAAGCAATCCATGCGTTGCCAGGTGAATAATTGATGCTTGGGGCATTTTTTGGACGATCGCTGCTTTTGTCCCTTGTGCGCCCGTAATGGCTTGGGTGTTGAGCAGAGGCGCGATCGCTCTAGCTTCCGCTTTTGCTCCAGGTAGAGGAGACAATTGCTGTTTGGGTTCTCCCGGAGAGAGAGACACACTCGGCATCGTGGGATTGCCCAAAACTAGAGCGTTACTGCTGTTGACTGGCTTCTGTACTAACTTCTGCCGTTGCTGTCTTGTCAAATCCAATACTTGAATCGAAGGGGCGGTGAGAATCGTGTGTTTTTGGATTAAGTAAGTGCCGCTGGCATCTTGCAGGGCGGGGAAAGGTACTTGGAACAGGGAAGCTTGGGGAATAAAAATGACATGAGCATTGGGATCTTTTGGCAAAAGCGTTTCAATTGGGTCGATCAGCAGTTGATGCAGTGTCGGTAAGTTGGGTTGGGGTTGGGCAAAACCAGCGCTGCTGCGACTGCGAACAGCCAGGAATTCTTGATTGCCAACGATCGAGCTGGCTAGAGAGGCTTTGTGCTGCTGCCAGAGGGGTTGGAGGTCTACCTGGCGGAAGGTAATTTCACCCGTAGGTTGAATTACCCAGATGTAGAGCGCGGATTCTCGCGGTTCGCTTTTTCCCTGAATCTGAAAGTTGTCGTAGATTATGGAATACTGCACCAAAGTGGCGTTCTGTGCTTTGGCGATTTGGCGAATTTGCTCGCCAGAGGGAGCAGCGGTAATGACCGGATTGGCATCACCCGTTGATAAGCGTTGTGTGAGTAGATCGACAAAGGCACGAGCACGTCCTCGTTCGGCAATTTCTAACGCCGCGATCGGGTTATTCTGAGCTACCCGGACTTGTTGTAAAGTATGATAGGTGCCAGCTTGTCCTTCAAAGATGGAGACTTTATTCGCATCGTTGGAGCCGAGCAGTTGACGCATCAATTCCCAAACTTGAATCGCATTGACGAGCATTTTTTCAGCTTCTGTTGGGTTGCCAACCCTTAAGAACGCCACTCCGAGGTTGTTGAGCGCCCAACCCTCCCCGTCACGGTCTTTAATGGAGCGGGCGATGACTAACTGTTGCTGCCCATACTCAATGGCTTTGGCATAGTTGCCTAGACGGTGGTAAGTGGCGCCCAAATTGCCCAGTGCTGCACCCTCCCCTTCGCGGTCTTTAATGGAGCGGGCGATCGCTAAACTCTGCTGCATATACTCAATGGCTTTGGCATCGTTGCCCAGAGAGCCGTAAGCGAGTCCCAAATTACCCAGTGCCAGACCTTCCCCTTGACGGTCTTTAATGGAGCGGGCGATCGCTAACCACTGCTGCATATACTCAGTAGCTTTGGGATAGTCGCCTAGAGAGTAGTAGGCGAGTCCCAAATTGCCCAGTGCTGCACCCTCCCCGTTCCGGTCTTTAATGGAGCGGGCGATGACTAACTGTTGCTGTCCATACTCAATGGCTTTGGCATCGTTGCCTAAAGAGCGGTAAGCGAGTCCCAAATTGTTCAGTGCCGCAACTTCCCCTTCGCGGTCTTTAATGGAGCGGGCGATGACTAACTGTTGCTGTCCATAATCAATGGCTTTGGCATAGTTATCCAGAGAGTTGTAAGCGGCTCCCAAATTGCCCAGCGCCCAGCCCTCCCCGTAACGGTTTTTGATAATGCGATAAATTTGCAGTGCCTGTTGCCAGGAATTCAGCGCTGCTGGGAATTGGCTAGTCTTATACTGTTGAATTCCCTGCTCCACAAGCCGATCGGCCTCTGCTTGACGAGCATCAGTAGTTTGAGCGATCGCTGGGAAGAGAGAGTCAGGAGTAGTTAATAGCGGGATAGTAGCAAGCAAGAACAGGGAAATGGAAGCTAGGAAAACATGAGTGAGCCTAGAGTGGGTCGATTTGAGTCGCTTAAATGGGGAATACAGCATAGGATTCTAGAGTTGGAATTTAGAGAATTAGCCCGATCGCCCTTTCTGCCGTCGTCGTGCGATCGCCTCAATCTGCCACAGGCGATCGACTTTCATAGAAGCTTACTCTGTCTCCCCGATCTCGCGGCTGGGAATGGGGACTCTAATCTGAATTAGACGACAATTTTAGCGATCGCGCGATCGGCTTGAATCAAACCAGATCCACTAGCATAGTCAAATCCAACATCAAAACCGGGCGTGTTTGGATCGTCCATCTCCAGAGCCGTCTGCTCTAGTGCTCGATTAATTTCCGCAGGACTTAAGCGGGGATTTGCTTGCAGCATCAAAGCCGCAACTGCCGCTACATGAGGAGCCGCTGCCGATGTGCCCCGAAAGTTGGGGAAACCGTCAGCATCTTGAGGAATGTCTGTGCCAAAGAACGTCGTATTGGTGTTGTCAGGCCCGACAAACTTCGGCTGCGGGCGAAACTCAGGTTTGGGTAAACGATTACCCCTCTCGTCAAACAGAATCGGAGTCCCGCCAGCCGAAGAAAAGTCTTCTAATCTTGCCGGATTTACACCGTAAGCAGGAGTGCCAAAGTAAGGGGCGGCTCCGACTGCTGCAACTCCTCTGGCATTTGCGTTGCCATATATAGTTGAACTATGGGTGTTGTAATTGTTGATTTTGAAGGTAGAGGAACCACTCGCCACGTACTTCATCAAACCGGGAGCAGAACCCGATCGCTTGGCAATCATGAGATTGAACTGATCGGAGCCAAACGAACCATCATTGCGGAATGTGAAATTCTCGATCGGATCTCCTCCCACATTTGACAGTTTGCTGCTAGCTAAGATTTTTTGTTTTGTATTGTCAACCAGGTAAATATCGAGGTCGTTGGTTGAACGATCGAGGGGCGAGTCCCATTGGAATGAGAGCGTGAGGGAATCGTTTTTCGCCAGTGTGATGCTTTGATAGAAATCGACCCCAGTTCCTGGATCGAAGTCATGAAGTTCTCCATAATTCGCGAAGAACCCAGCCGACTTGAAATCACTTTGATAGCTATCGCGAGCAGAGTTACCCGCAGTAGTAAAGTAGGAAACACCCTTTTTGACGACCTCATCGATCGCTTGGGCAATGATGCCATCTTGGAACATCGGTTGAGATGGGAAGCGCAGGTCGTCTACAATGATTTGCGCTCCTTGAGCTGCCAATGCGCGAATACCATCAGCCATAGCCTTTTCACTTGCTTTGTAGAATTCTAGCTGGCTGTTAAACTGACCGCTGGCATAGCCTGTATGAAACAACAAATCGGCTCCTGGAGCAACATCGTGAATAAGTTGCAGCATGGCTCTGCCTTCATCGGTCGGCGTAAAAAAGTTATTTCCCAAATCTTCTGCCAACAGCTTGCCTTTTACGGGCAAGTCACCGCTTGCAATGTCTTGGGCCGCGCCACCCAGCCTGTTGAAATTATTAGATAAAACCCCGATTTTGATGCCCGTGCCGTCTACCCGAAAACCATCGCGCGCGACATCCGATCGCATTGCCCGATCGCCCTGGCTGGTTACTAATCCTCGATTCCCCAAGGTGAGAAAGGCTGCATTGCCGATCGTGCTTGCAGGGGTGTTGTTCAGAATTGCCAGTAGCTCACCGGTCTCGGTGCTGATTAATGTATCGTTGCGATTGTCCCCTGTGCCCTGAGAAATGGTCAACTCATCAAAAGTTAACCCTCCAGCTAAACCGATCCGATCGCGCTCACTCAGGTTGAAGTCAACAATCGTATCAGTTCCTTCCTGTGGTTTCAGCGCAAAGATATCGCGATCGCTCCCACCGATTAAAACATCTCGCCCCGCACCGCCCCAGAGTGTATCGTTGTCAGCATTACCCCAAAGTGTATCGCTGTCACCGTTGCCCAAGAGTATATCCTTGCCAGCATAGCCCAAGAGTATATCCTTGCCAGCGTTGCCCCAGAGTGTATCGTTGCCAGTAGTGCCGCGCACGATGTCATCACAGTCCTGTCCAGCCATGCGATCGTCGCCGCCTTGTCGGTCGATCGCATCGTTTAAGTGGTTGAATCCTTGAATCTGATTGTTCAGATTATTCGGGAATGCGATCGGGCTAGCGCTGTTGCTGTCGAGAAGAAGATTGTTTTGAGCGAGGGAAGTAGACAAGGTTATATCTGCAAAATCATTTTTCATGGAAGTTGCTCCAAATTACAAAATTTATTCATTAGGACGATCGCACGGGTGGTCAGAAACCGGGTTTTTTAGCGAATCTGCGGGTCGCAACCAAATATTTTCGTAAAAACCGGTTTCGAGGAGTCGGAGTGCGTCCAAGACTGTTCCTGCGAAACTAGACAGCACCTGGGCGAGGAAACGGTGCGTGAAATACATCTGAATTGACAAAGCAATCAACCCTTCAATCCTGTGTGTGCTTTTTTCTATAGATTGAAAAGTCAGTAATGAGTGAACCGAGTCCAAAAAGGAAAAGAATGAAAGACCAGATAAAATCGTTTATTCTTCGACTTTCAGGACTATCCCCTATATCAATCCGAGCTTTGACGGGGGAAGAGTTTGGGTCATACAATACTGGAACTGTTTGATTTTCATTCGCAGACGTGCAACTGTTGGAAAACACAATGGTTCTTCTCCGGTTGGTCTGAAATTTCACGGTTACGTCACAACTAGAAGAACAACCGTATCCTCCATAACAAGTTGTTTTTTTATTTTTTTTAGTGACGAGGCCGTCAGTTCTAACTGCTCTAGCTCGAAAGTCCACTTCGGTTCGATAGCGATCGGGAATCGTCACATACATCCATCCAGCTAATGACCAGAAAAAACCAGGCAAGAGTATGAAAAAGAATATCTTTTCCAACCAATTATTGATGTTGCTGTTGTGTTTTTTGGGCGTTGATCGATTCATTTAATTTCAACTCCTTTCATGAGTTAAAAAGATTTATTAATCAACGCCTTCTTCTTGGCTTCTCCTTCTGTCGGTGATATTCCCTCATCAGGTAATTTTCTCTCAGCGGATCAAATTCCCTCGGCCAGGTATCTTCCATCGGCCAGGCATTTTCCCTCGGCCGGGTATCTTCCATCGGCCAGGCATTTTCTCTTTGACATTCCTTATCACTTCCGCGAACAATATTTTGAGTTTTTTGGTCAATTCTGACGTTGAAAGTACCAGATTCAATGATGGTGTTACCGCTTTTTATCTCATAGTAAAAGTGGTTTTCTCCGGGTTGCACCGCTAAATATCTACCGCTATGAATTGTGCCAAGAGACACTTTAAATCCGTCCGAATTGGGAGCTTTGTCGTATTCACGATCGGTATAGGGAGAAGGGTTTTGGTCAATTCTAGGGGTGACATTTCGGATCGCAACGCGCAACCCTGGAGCAGGCGGAATCGTGCTAGAAATGAATACTGCTTGTCCACCAATTTCTTCTGTGGTAGAGTAGGACTGACACCCGCCGGAGTCATTGTATTGAGTGACAGATGTAGTGATTACACCCATATTAAATTCCTCAGATTGTTGAAATCTGAATCCAATTTGAGGGGTAGGCGGTCCGGATTGTGCATGGGTAAGATTGGACATGAGTGGAACACTCAACAGTGAAAATCCAATGACTTTAGAGACCCATTTTGCTTTGGTTGGCAGAATTGATTTTTGTTTTTTCATCGGCTTTACCTTGCAAATATCTGCAATGAACAGCGACTTTTAGTAAACAGAAGACTGAATTTATGTAGTGCCAAACTATTTTTTAATTCGAGTCTTTCATTACTTAAATCTTAAGCAACCCTGATGGGAATTTCACTCGTTCTACCCACAGACCTGATGAAGAGAGGGGTGCAATGTTGATTGCGGGAAAGTGCAACTAATCCAAAAATATCTTGCCGCCTGATTAACTTTATTGTAGGGACACGGCTTTATTGTAGGGACACGGCAATGCCTTGTCCCTACGGGGATAGAAATAAAATTACATGGGGCCGAGAAACGAGTTTTTTTACGAAAATACTACGATCGCCCAACTCTACTGCAACGCACAAACTAACCCTAATCCAAGAGCGATCGCCCTTCATAAAAACTTACTCTGCTTCCCCAATCAACGTAAATGCCGCCCAATTTCGCGGATTGGAATGGTTTTGGTTTTTCATCGTGGTTAACATTGCCTGTCGCAATGCCTGTGCTTTGTCGGGATTATTGTGCAAATTTCGATAAAACGATCGCATCAATTCGGATGTCGGCGCATCGGGAACCGCCCATAAAGAAACAATTACACTCGGTACTCCTGCCGAAATCAAAGCGCGCGACAAACCAATCACGCCATCCCCAGTTATTTTGCCTTCTCCAGTGTTGCAAGCACTCAAAACAACTAAGTTTGCTTGCAGTTTCATGTCGAAAATTTCTGCTGCGGTCAATAAGCCGTCATCGGTGCCAGAGGGAGCCAGGGCGATCGCACTTCCCAATCCGTTTACATCATCGAGCAATCCATGCGTTGCGAGGTGAATAATTGATGCTTGAGGCATTTTTTGGACGATCGCAGCTTTTGTTCCTTGTGCGCCTAAGATCGCTTGAGTATTGAGCAGAGGGGCGATCGCTCTTGCTTCGGCTTCGGCTCCAGGTAGAGGAGACAATTGCTGTTTGGGTTCTCCCGGAGAGAGAGACACACTCGGCATCGTGGGATTGCCCAAGACTAGAGCCCTGCTGCTGTTGACTGGCTTCTGTACTAACTTCTGCCGTTGCTGTCTTGTCAAATCCAATACTTGAATCGAAGGGGCAGTCCGAATCGTATGTTTCTGGATTAAGTAAGTACCGTTAGCATCTTGGAGTGCAGGGAAGGGTACCTGGAACAGGGAACCTTGGGGAATGAAAATGACATGGGCATTAGGATCATTGGGGAGGAGACTGGCAATGGGATCGATCAGCAGTTGATGCAGGGTGGGTAAGTCGGTTGGGCATTCGGTCAAGCCCGTGCTGCTGCGACTGCGGATATCCAAGGATTCTTGTGTGCAAATGACTGGGTTGGCGAGGGAGACTTTGTACTTTTGCCAGAGGGGTTTGAGGTCTACCTGGCGGAAGGTGATTTCGCCTGTGGGTTGAATCACCCAGATGTAGAGCGCGGATTCACGCCCTTCTTGTTTGCCCTGAATCTGAAACTCTTCGTAGACGATCGAATACTGAACCAAAGTGGCATTCTGCGCTTTGGCAATTTGGCGGATTTGCTCCTGGTTGGGAGCAGGGGGGATGACCGAATTGGCATCACCAGTTGATAAGCGTTGTGTCAGGAGATCGACAAAGGCACGGGCACGTCCCCGTTCGGCAATTTCTAAAGCGGCGATCGGGTTATTCTGAGCCACCCGGACTTGTTGTAAAGTCCGATAGGTGCGAGCTTGTCCTTCAAAGATGGAGACTTTATTCGCGTCGTTGGAGCCGAGCATTTGCCGCATCGATTCCCAAACTTGAATCCCATTCACGAGCATTTTTTCAGCTTCTGTTGGGTTGCCAGCTTTCAATAGGGCCACTCCGAGGTTGTTGAGTGCCATACCTTCTCCAAGGCGGTCTTGAATTTCGCGTGCTATAGCTAACCACTGCTGTCCATACTCAATCGCTTTGGCATAGTTGCCCAAATTGAGGTAAGCACCTCCCAAATTGCCCAGTGCTGCACCTTCTACTCGGCGGTCTTTAATGGAGCGGGCGATCGCTAAAGTCTCCTGTGCATACTCAATCGCTTTGGCATAGTTGCCCAGATCGAGGTAAGCGGCTCCCAAATTGACCAGTGCCCTACCTTCTCCATCGCGGTCTTTAATGGAGCGGGCGATCGCTAAACTCTGCTGCCCATACTCAATCCCTTTGGCCGAGTCGCCTAGAGAGTTGTAAGCGATTCCCAAATTCCCCAGTGCCGTACCTTCCATGTCGCGGTCTTTAATGGAGCGGGCGATCGCTAAACTCTGCTGCCCATACTCAATCCCTTTGGCCGAGTCGCCTAGAGAGTTGTAAGCGATTCCCAAATTCCCCAATGCCGTACCTTCCCCAAGGCGGTTTTTAATGGAGCGGGCGATCGCTAAAGTCTGCTGTGCATACTCGATCGCTTTGGCATAATCGCCTAGAGAGTTGTAAGCGATTCCCAAATTCCCCAGTGCCGTACCTTCCCCAAGGCGGTCTTTAATGGAGCGGGCGATCGCTAAAGTCTGCTGTGCATACTCGATCGCTTTGGCATAATCGCCTAGAGAGTGGTAAGTATTTCCCAAATTGCCCAGTGCCGTACCTTCCCCAAGGCGGTCTTTAATGGAGCGGGCGATGGTTAACTGTTGCTGCCTATACTCGATCGCTTTGGCATAATCGCCTAGAGAGTGGTAAGTATTTCCCAAATTGCCCAGTGCCGTACCTTCCCCAAGGCGGTCTTTAATGGAGCGGGCGATGGCTAAACGTTGCTGTGTATACTCGATCGCTTTGGCCGAGTCGCCTAGAGATTGGTAAGCGTTTCCCAAAATGCCCAGTGCCGCACCTTCCCCAAGGCGGTCTTTAATGGAGCGGGCGATGGCTAAACTCTGCTGTGCATACTCAATCCCTTTGGCCGAGTCGCCCAGATAGAAGTAAGCGGCTCCCAAATTCCCCAGTGCCGTACCTTCCCCATTGCGGTTTTTAATGGAGCGGGCGAGTGCTAAATGTTGCTGTGCATACTCAATCCTTTTGGCCGAGTCGCCCAGAGAGCCGTAAGCGACTCCCAAAATGCCCAGTGCCGCACCTTCCCCCTTGCGGTCTTTAATGGAGCGGGCGATGGCTAAACTCTGCTGTGCATACTCAATCGCTTTGGTCGAGTCGCCCAGATAGAAGTAAGCGGCTCCCAAATTCCCCAGTGCCCCACCTTCTCCATTGCGGTCTTTAATGGAGCGGGCGATGGCTAACCACTGCTGTGAATACTCAATGGCTTTGGCCGAGTCGCCCAGATCGATGTAAGCAGCTCCCAAAATGCCCAGTGCCGCACCTTCCCCATTGCGGTCTTTAATGGAGCGGGCGAGTGCTAAATGTTGCTGTGAATACTCAATCGCTTTGGCCGAGTCGCCCAGATCGATGTAAGCAGCTCCCAAATTGCCCAGTGCTGTACCTTCACTTTGGCGGTCTTGAATGGAGCGGGCGATCGCTAAATGTTGCTGTGAATACTCGATCGCTTTGGCCGAGTCGCCTAGAGAGCGGTAAGCGATTCCCAAATTGCCCAGTGCTCCACCTTCCTCTCGACGGTTTTTAATTTCGCGGGCGATGACTAACTGTTGCTGTGCATACTCGATCGCTTTGGCCGAGTCGCCCAGATCGATGTAAGCAGCTCCCAAATTGCCCAGTGCTGCACCTTCCCCTTGACGGTTTTTAATTTCGCGGGCGATGGCTAAACTCTGCTGTGTATACTCAATGGCTTTGGTCGAGTCGCCCAGATCGATGTAAGCAGCTCCCAAATTGCCCAGTGCTGTAGCTTCCCCAAGGCGGTCTTGAATGGAGCGGGCGATCGCTAAATATTGCTGTGAATACTCGATCGCTTTAGCATAGTTGCCTAGAGAGTCGTAAGCGGCTCCCAAATTGCCTAGTGCTGCACCTTCCCCTTGGCGGTTTTTGAGGGCGCGATAAATTTGGAGTGCCTGTTGCCAGGAATTCAGCGCTGCTCTTAATTGGCTAGTCTGATACTGTTGAAGCCCCTGCTGTATCAGCCGATCGCCCTCTGCTTCACTCGCCTCGATCGCCTGAGCACTAGCCGGGAGTGAGAACTGGGGAGGAATATCAAAGCCAACAGACAAAAGGCAAAAGGCTAGGGGAAAGAGAAAGCGCGATCGCACCTTACAATTACTGGACTTGAGCAGTTTTAACGAGTCAGGCTTCATGGGATTTTAGGGTTTGGGTTGAGGAGGTTGGCGCTGTTCTTGACGTTGTTGTTCGATCGCCCTAATTTGTCGCAATCGATCGCTCCATTCCTTTAGCGGTTCGGCTTCGGAACTAGCGAGAGCATCTAGCAATTCCAGCACAGCCGCTTGGTTTTGAGAAGTCTCAGAGGCTTTGCGCGCTTCGGCGATCGCGTCATACCAGAGCCCGGCCTGGGCATACAGATCGATCCGCTGTTGGGGAGTTTGCGCCGCTGCAAGTTGAGTCTGCAACGACTCCGCAGGCTGAACTACTTGGATTTCTGCCGCCGCCACCACATTCCGCGAAGGTACATTCCGATCGCACACCAACACCACTTGCCACTTATAGGATTGCCCGATCGACAGTTGGGGCAGATTTGGCGGGAGCGAAAACTGCATAATTCCAGGCTGACTCTGCATCTGGGTTCTGTAGAGTGCTTGTCCCGTAGAGCTGAACAGGCGGAATTGCAGGGGATGAGGAGTGCGATCGGGTACAAACCAGGTAAAGGTCGGATGCTGAGAAATCGTCTCTCCCACATGGCTAAACGGCACCAAGACAGTCAATCCCGCCGCTGAATTAGCTTCGCAACTGCCGCCGCGAGTGGTATTCGGGCTCGTTTGTTTCGGCGCAGAAGGCTTTTTAGGGGGAGTATATTTTGCCAGCGCTACAGGAGCGATCCAGATCGAAACACTCAGCATTAAACTCGCAATGCCCGCAGAGTAAATGGTTCGACGCTTCAATCCGTGAGTCATCATCGCAATTCCCTCTGTAACTATTTCTACAGTAATCAACAATACACAAACAGAATAGAGGACTGCCCACAAGCTTCGTTTGCGGGAAAGCGCAAAGATATAGCAAGTGTGATATCAATTCCAGTTGGATCGGAATGATTTAACCGCAGAGAACGCAGAGAACACAGAGGAAGAGAAGAGAGAGATGAATAATTCGGATGCTAACTCTGAGGAACTAATTACCAGAACCAGCGCCGTTTGGCTGACCAAGTTAACTCGCACACTGTCCCCCTCGGTACATTTGGGTAGCGCCGAAATGTTCCCCCTAATTGTTTGGCTAAATTGTTTGCCAATTGCGTTCCTAATCCTGAAGGTTGGAGTTGAGAGTTTAGATATTGAGTTGTCTCCCTGTCCCAGTTCGTTTCACCGGAACTCAGCGCTTCTGCGTCAGACGGGTTCCCCCTGCCATTATCCGCCACCCGAATCACCTGCCGATCGCCTTCTTGAGTGCAAATAACGGTCAAGCGAGTGGCTTCGATCGCGTGTTTGCCGACATTGCAGAGCGCTTCTTCCAGAAAGCGGCAGAGTCCTCGCTTGTGTTCCAACCGCAGATGCGAGGTGTTCAAGGCATCGAACTGCACAATTTTGAATTTGAGCGTTTTGAGGTAAGGCAGTTCTTGTTCTAGCGTGTTGCAATAGACCTTGTAGAGCAATTCATGCAGTGGAGCCTGCAGGGCCAATTCGATCGCGCTTCCCATGCGAAGATGCGGTTCATCCGCGATCGCATCTCGCTGCACCGATCCGTAAACTGCCCGTAATTCTTGATTCAGGCGTTGCAACTCCGGTAGAAATGGCGGCGGTGTTGCTGGTTCCTGAGCGCTTCTCAAAATCGCCACCAATGTTTGTAAGGGCCCGCTATGAATCGCGTTAAAGGTCTGCTCGATCGCAAATTGACGTTCCTCCAACCGCAGTCGGAGT
Source organism: Microcoleus sp. F4-D5 (assembly GCF_036704885.1). Lineage (NCBI taxonomy): Bacteria > Bacillati > Cyanobacteriota > Cyanophyceae > Oscillatoriales > Microcoleaceae > Microcoleus > Microcoleus sp. F4-D5. The sequence goes on from NZ_JAUBSX010000017.1 coordinate 50,137, forward strand.
TCCTGTTCGTGGCGATAAAATAACGCTGCCGTCAACCCAGCCCCATTCAACACGAGTACGAGCAATACAGGTACGATTGGCACCCACCATCCCAAAAGAATGAGCCAGTAACAGAGCGCGATCGGGCTAATACTAGCGATTAAGAGCCCGATCAAAATTTTCCAGGGCGATCGCAAAAACCGTCCCAGACTTATCCCCAAAACTCCCCATGCCACAATCCAGAGATATTCCCATGCGTCTGCCCAAACCCGAAGCAACGATCGCCCATCGAGCACCGCGCTAACGATCTGACTGGTGGCGTGTGCCTGCATTTCCACTCCGTAAATCTGTCCGGGATTGATGCCTGCGATCGCGCCCGAACTTGCCAGATCCTTCGCGCTAAAAGACATCATCCCAATCAGCACAATTTTGCCTCGAATCCAATCCGGGTTGACCTGTCCCGATTTGATTTGCGAGAGAGAAAGCACGCGAAACGGCATTGTCCCGCTGCGAACATTCAGCAAAACTTGGTTGCCGCCAGCATCCGCCCCCACATATCCGCCAGAGTTTGACTGCACTCTGGTCAATTCTATGCTGCCAAAGCGCTTCGCCTCTGGGTCGCGAATTCCATTACCCAACTCAATTCCTCGGGCTGCTAAATAGCGTTCTGCCAGCCGGATTGCCAACGAAAAACGGTATTCCTGCTGGGGATTGTGAGCGCCCAATAAACCCCGGCGCTGGTAGCCATCCGCATCGAGAACGGCATCTGCAAAGCCAACCTGTTCCGATGGCAGCGCGGGCGGAGGTGCGACGGTAAAGCCACTGCGATCGGGCAGGGCAATCTCCACTCCGATCGCATTCTTGCTGCTGCGAAACACCGATGTCAGTTCAGCATTACCCGGTTCAACCGGAATATCGCGGACAATATCCAGCCCGATCGCGATCGGTTGATAAGTCTGCAACCGTTTAAGCAAATCGGCAATTTCGCGATCGGGAATCGGATAAGTTCTGGCGCGTTGAATATCTTCCTCGGTGATACTTACGATTACAATCCGTTGATCCATTGGTTCAGGGGGACGCAGCCGCAGAAATCGATCGAGCGTCACCAACTCCCAAAACTGAAGCGCACCGGTCAATCGAGCGATCGTCACAGCGACAATCACCATCACCCCTGGAAGCCCTCCTCGTCCCCAAGTCGTGACACCCGCTTTCACTGCTTGCCATCGATCGCGCTTCACTAATCGATCAGTCCTTCTTCTCTAGCTCGAACTTCCGTTTGAATCCGCAGATTCTTATCATCATCAGGATACACCTCTAGCACATCTCGAATTTTAGTCCAGTAATACTGCACGGTGCGTTCAGAAACATTCATCCGTTTGGCGATCGCAGTATCCTGCAAGCTCTCGTGAAAAGCAAATTGCAAAACCTGCATCCAGGCGGGTTTGAGTTGCAGCCCATTGCGGATCTCTCTGGGTGTATAAATCCGCTCGTGCAGCGCCCAATCAACCATTGCCAGCAAGTCTTTCATCGGCTGGCTCTTATCGACAACTGTGAAGCCGCCCATGTGATTGTCGATCGACGGTTTCAGCCAAACTAAAGTCCGAACATGGGCACTCTGCACCACAATATTCAGACTCGGATACTTCTCCATCAACGTTTTGAGGAGTTGAAGCCCTGAATTCGCTTGCGCTATTTCGCCGATCGTCTCTGGCATCACCAGATCCACAATCACCAAATCCGGGGTCATCTGCGCTATTTGCTCAAGGGCTGCCTGAGCCGTCGGAGCCGTCAGAATGTCTGCCTCTGGATATTCTTGCTTCAGAATGTTAAGCGTGCCACCTAACACCATCGCATGGTCATCCACAACTAAAAATGTTCGTTTCTGCGGTTGAGCTAGAGTTTTGGCCATAGTGCATAAAATAAAAATAGTAAGGGATGCGGGAAAATCAGCGTCTTTAGTTTAGGTAATCCGTCATCTTCTTACAATAGAGGAATTACCGGGTTTCCGTCCTGCATCTGTCCGCCAACTGTGGTTGTGGAGGTCGGCAACGAGAATTGCGCTAAAGCGCAGTTCTGATGATTGTGTTCCAAAATCCGCACTTCATTGGAATTATTCATCTCTCTCTTCTCGAACTCTGCGTTCTCTGCGTCCTCTGTGGTTAAATCATTCCGATGCCACCGGAAACGATATTACGCACAGATAACTCGAGCGGAGATTTGATTGTATTTCTCTTATGATCCTGGTATCCGAGCAAGAAGAAGGATAATTTCATGCAAGCAGAAGGTTCGTATCAAGCCAGCACGTACAATCTAGAATTTGAGGGAGAAATTCAACGGTTAAAAGCTCAAGTTCTCCTCAGTTGGGAAAAGGAAGCGCGCACTTTAAAGTGGTTTGGTTTAGCCGACGGGATGAATGTTTTGGAAGCGGGTAGCGGGCCGGGATTTTTTACCGAAAAACTGTTAGAATTGCTGCCAAACAGTTCGGTAACAGCGTTAGAAATTGACCCGGTACTGCACGAAAAAGCAGTAGCGTATTTGCAGGACAAAGGGGGCGATCGAGTAGATCGCATCCAAGCATCGGTTGCGGATACTGGTTTGGCGGCTAACACTTTCGATTTTGCGATCGCCCGTTTGCTGTTCGTTCACCTTCCCGAACCCGTCGCAGCAGCTAGAGAAATATTCCGCATCTTGAAACCGGGCGGCAAACTGGTGATTATCGATAGCGATGCGGATCTGTTTTGGCTGACAAATCCACCTTTGTCAGTCGAGATTGTCAGGGAGAAATTCAAGCAGGTAATGGCATCGCGGGGCGGCGATTTATCCACCGGGAGAAAGCTGTGCCGCATTCTCCAAGAAGCTGGGTTTGTTAGCGTTGATTTAGAAGCCGTTGTCAGCCACAGCGATATCATCGGAATAGAGGCGTTTCAACCTTTGCTTGACTCCGGCCCCATTTTGCAGATGGTCAAACAGGGGTTGATTTCAGAGTCGGAAATAGCCAGCTATCTGGTTTCGCGGGATGAGTTTGTAGCTGCGGGCGATCGATCGATGATGAGTTTTTGGTTGATGGCGTGCGGGGAAAAAAAGCAATAAAATTAAGATAGATATTTCACACAATATTGATGTACCGTCGCAGCACAACCTCTAGCACTCTCGCTACATTCCCAGCTAACAAAGCAAACTTATTTAACAGCCAACCAGGAAAAACTTCAGAATAAATTGCCCCCTCAGCATTAGGTTAAAGCTGCACGTATAGCTCTAGAATCCTATCATATCAAATCCGGTAGTATCGTCGGCCGTCAAATCTAGTCAATAGCAAAAAATCACGGATGGTGCAACCGGACTTGAGATAATCTATCTGCGTTAATCTGTGTTAATCTGCCCTCATCTGCGGTTAAACAAAGAGAATTTATGAACCGCAGATGACAATGGATTGACGCTAATTCACGCAGATGAAGGAAGAGAGATAGGAATAATTTAGTAACTTTACACATACAAGTCTAACAAATCGTTGGAGCCGATCGCGCACAGGTTGTTTGTGAGAGCCAGTGGTTGTCTGTCACATTTTAGCTTAACCAATCAAGCCGTTAGCGAAGCCCTCATAGACGATCGCACTTTTTACCAACTCCTCAGCATTCAACCCACTTGCCGAACCCCATTAAGAAACTCCGTCCTGGCCTCAATCCTTGAAGGCATTAAAACGCAGCGCACCAGCAATGCTAAATCCAACTCCGGCAAAAACTCACTTCTTGAAACTTGCTCGTAATCATCCTGGCGCAGCCGATAGACAACCAACTGATTATTTTCCCAAAACCAGACTTCTGGAATGCCAAGTCGCAGATATTTAGATAGTTTATTTGTGCTACCGCTAGTAATCGTTACTTCCACGGCTAAATCGGGATGCTCTTTTCTTGAACCTATATAATAAGACTCGTCAGGTTCAAATGATACATCTCTTGCCCGGTTTCTGCGAGTCGCACTACCTACAGGAATATATTCAATTCCCATTTCACAAAAGTAGAGTTGTAGCAAAAAGTTAAGAAGACAACTGATTGTCTCATGTTCTTCGCCCATTGTCATAAACTCGATCCACCCATCAAGATAAGTTATCCGCAAACCAGAAGAATCTGCCATTAAAGATTCGATCGCCTCAAAGTGATCCCAAGTATAATAACCAGGGAGAACCAATCGCTGTTCCGCAAGCGTAACTATTTCTTCTAAAACTTTTGCTGTCATGATTGTATAGTTAGAAGTTAGGAAAAAGTAGAAATTCTCCCGGCTAAAAACTGGGAGATTCTCGCATTATAACTTAACCAATCAGGTCGATCGCACTTTTTACCAACTCCTCAGCATTCAACCCACTTGCCGAACCCCATTAAGAAACTCTCTCCTGGCCTCAATTATTGAAGGCATTAAAACGCAGCGTACTAACAATGCTAAATCCAACTCCGGCAAAAACTCACTTCTGGAAATTTGCTCGTAATCATCCTGGCGCAGCCGATAGACAGCCAACTGATTATTTTCCCAAAACCAGACTTCAGGAATGCGAAGTCGCAGATATTTAGCGAGTTTATTTGTACTCCCGCTAGTAATCGTTACTTCCACGGCTAAATCGGGATGCTCTTTTCTTGAACCTATATAATAAGACTCGTCAGGTTCAAATGATACATCTCTTGCCCGGTCTCTGCGAGTTGCAATCCCTACAGGAAAAAATTCTATTCCGAGTTCAAAAAAGTATGCTTCCAGTAATATAGCGATCGCTTTTTTAAAGCTTTCATGTGCTTCGCCCACAGTCATAAACTCGATCCACCCATCAAGATAAGTTATCCGCAAACCCGGAGAGTCAGCCATCAAAGATTCGATCGCCTCAAATTGCTCCCAAGTATAATAACCGGGGAGAATCAATCGCTGTTCTGCAAGCGTACCTATTTCTTCTAAAAGTTGTGCAGTCACAGGTATCACCATCCTATTTTAAATATTACTAGCCCCTACCTAGCCAAAACCAGGCAGGGGCATTCACTCACATTCTAACTTAATGAACTAGCTCGATCGCCCTTTTAGTCAACGCCTCAGCAGTCAACCCGTTAAACGCCATCAACTGGCCAGCACTAGCAGTAGTTTCCCCCCGCTTCCAAGCGAAAGTATCACGCTTGCAATTGCTGCGGAGCATCACAGGTTCCAACATCCCAGAAGCACCGCCTGTCACGCCAATCAAGGCATCTCCGCCAAACAATTCGGCAAATTTCTCATCGCTCAAAAAGCCGCCGTCAGCTTCGGAACAAGTATCCCAAGCAACATCTGTTGGGCGGTACAAACGCCGGGGATTCACAACAGAAACAATCCGCACTCCAATGCCTTCTGTTTCCAAAAATGCCGCCGCTTCAAACACTGGCATTAACGTCATGTCGCCGACAACTGCAAACACAACTGTCTTATCTCCTGCTATTTCGTGCAGGACTATTGCACCGTCTTGCAAAGCTTGGCGAGTCTGTTCAAAAGTAGTGCGAATTGGCAGCGGCGACTTGCTTGCAGTAATCACAACTCCCTTATTCTTAGCAGTCAAAGCCCACTCGTAACAAGCTTGAATGCTGTTAGCATCCGGTGGGAACAAAGGAAACACATTTCCGTTCCGCATCATCGCAGCAAAATAAGCCTCTATTTCCGGCCGCTGGTGCGTCCAACCGTTGCGGCCTTGTTCCAATGCACCCGCTGTAAATAAGGTGACAGTTGCCGGAGTTGGACGGCGCAATTCTGCCATTGCTTGGGTGACAGTTTGCCAAATTGGTAAACCGTTGATGGCAAAAGATTCGTAGGAGCACCACAAACTCCGCGCTCCGAATAGCGATAAACCTGCGGCTAAACCGGCGCAAGCATCTTCGCTCAAAGGTTCGTAAACTTGACCGTTTGGCGATTGATTGTACAGGTCATCTGTCGTGGGGTGAATAATTTTGAGAGCTTGGTTGATATTGGCAATTGCCGATGCTTCATTGCCGTCAGCATTAGTCACAATAAAAGTACGATCGCGCTCGCCGACTTTCCCTACCAAACGTCCCATTGCTGTTGTCGAAATCTTCGGTTCTCCCCCAACTGCAAATTCTTCTAAAGGCAATTCGCCTAAATCTGGCAGCGGCAATGTAAACTCAGTAACAACTGTTTTTGCCGCCGGCCCGCCGCCCGCACGTTCAGCATTTGTCCGCACCAACTCCCAAGCAGCAGCAGTCAAAGCGCGCTCTTTTAAAGCACTGATAATGTGCGGAGCATCCAGCGTATCTTTCGGATAAAGGTTGTGAGATTTTGCTCCGCGCGCGTGGACGCCGGCACCTTTCAACTGTTTGATAATAAACGCAGTTAATTTGCCGCCGAGAGCAGATTTTGCCGCTTTGTCAACTCCTTCTAAAACAGCTTTTGTAAATGCCATGCGGTGTTCGAGCGAAAAAGCAGTGCTGTCAACATAATCTTCCGGTTGATTTTTATCGTCAAATTCCTTAGCATCAACTAAGATAACTTCTTCAAAACCGTTGCCTTGCCAATAAGCAATCATTTCAGCATTAGTTTTAGTCGAAACCATGCTGTGATGTTCCTGAGAATATCCGTTCCAAACCAACACGGGCAAAAAGTTAGTAACGCTGGGATAAGCAGTGTGGAAATGCGCCATGCTGCTCATCGGATAGGGTTCGCCCATACCGCCGTCGCCTATTGTGAAAGCAAACAGTTTTTCGGGGTGCAAAAGCGCTCCAGCCATTGCGAAATGCTGCCCTTGTCCGAGGGGGCCGGCCGGTGCTAAAAGGCCGGGAATGAAACCGGAAAGATGTCCTAACAAACCGTCTTTTTCTCGGAATTTATCGCGCATTTGCTGCACGTTAACAATTCCCATATCCTCCAAAGATCGATCGAGAAACATGGCACTGTAAAAGCCGGGGGCGTGATGGCCGACTTCGGTGACAATGTTCTTGTGTCCGAGCATCACCAAAGCGGCATAAGCCTCAGCTTGGCTAGCAAAACCCCCCGGATGTCCCGATGCCTTGCTGGCGGTGACTTGCAGCGTCAGGTAGCGCAGGGCGTCTGCTCCCAGCATCGTTTGAAAGACGGCTGCGGGATCGGCAGGATCGGCGATCGACTTGCTCCCATCGGCGATCGCAGGTGCTTTTCCATAAGTCTCAAAACCAGGGACTGTTTCAGAAAAATATTGAATGCCTTCGCAAAAAGCGGGCGTTGTTGACGTTGCCTGCGGGGTAGTTGCTGTCATGCTTGATACCGGAAAAATTTGAATTGGATTAATGTAAGAGTAATTTTATAGCTTCCGTGTTCCAAAAAATCATGAGTTCTATTATGTCAGTGATAAATAAGTAAAATATCTGTATTTTTAAGCTAATAAGTAGTTGTTTGAGAACGCCGACTGATTAAAAAAGTCGGGGTTCTGTGTTTACCCATTACTAATCCATCTAAAATCTCAAATCGCCAATCTAAAATTGTTCCAACCGTTCCCGAACATCGATATAAAGCACAGTGCTGCTTTCAGAAAGAGAAGGCACAGCCTTTTGATTCCCCAGCCAAACAAAGAAACTGCTCAGTGCAGGAATCGGATCTTGATCGCGGCGCAGCGTGTAGATCAAACCTTCGCAAGGCCCATTAACGCGGCTAGTCGTGCAAATCGCTTTCTGGTTATTTACAATACCCACAGTCACATAATTTAGCTGTTTATTTCGGTTATAATTCTCAAGGCGCTGAGTCACTTGTCGGCAGCGAGTTAGAGGATCGTAGCCCGAACTAGAAAAGAAATGAGAATTCCAGCGAATCCAAGGCTCCCTGAACCCTTGCGGATTTTGATACACAGTCACCGGCTCGCCCGTTGAGGTATCGCACACAAATCCTCCATAACCCAGATTCGGTTGGTTTTGATCGAAGGCGCTGCTCATAGCAAGATTGCTGAGGATATCAAAGCCGTTACGGTTATTTTCTGAAAGCAACTCCCTAAAAGCATCGATCGGGATTGCCGCGTTCAACCCCGTTTTTATCTCTTCAATCTGACCGTTCCACTGACTCCTAATTGTGCCAACAGTATCCCCCTGGCCGTGAATTCCTACCACCCTGCCATCAGCATCAAATACAGGCCCGCCGCTCATCCCGCGCCTGGTTACAGCTTGGTAGCGCAGACTATAACCTGATGAGGCGCTGCCCAAGCGAGAAGAGATGATACCAGCAGTAAACTCAAGTTTTCGTTCAAATCCCGAAATTGGCAGCGGATAGCCAGAAACGTAAATAGCAGAACCGACAACAGCACGTTCTGACTGGCCCATTGGTGCTACTGGATACTGTTCTCGGCTCTGAAACTGTATCAAAGCCAAGTCTATATCGCGGTCATTTTTTGGTAGGCGCTGTATTCTAATCGCAGCATAATCCTTCTCTAAATGAGTGCGAATGCTATATTTTTGAGCGAGGCTTGCCACCACATGATTAGCTGTCAGAACAGTGTAAATATTACCCTGTTTGGCAATAATTACTCCCGATCCACTACCAAAAAAACTCAGCGTGTTGTTGACTTCCACAGTTGTGAACATCGCTAGCTGGGCAATTTCTTCGGCTGTTTTGGCACAGGCAGCATATTGTTGGCTGACAACCGCCGTCACCGTTAATGCACCTGTCAAGATGATTGTCAGCGCGTCAAACCGCAAACTCCACACATTCATCGATAACTCCCTAGATAAGACGAGGCGAACTGCAAATATATACCGATCGGAATTCCCCAACTGGATTTAACCATTTTCTCCAATAATTCCGCTGTTTGTTCACTTCCATCTTCAAAAGCATAGACGCCAAAATTTGGATCTCGATACTTGCCCCTACCGTTAATCTTAACCAAGAAACCTTTGGCATTAAAAATCGGGCCGCCACTCATGCCGATTTTAACCTCATTTGTATAGCCCAAGCTTTGACACTCCCCGGCGTAAACGCACGGTGATTCTTTAATCTACGAGCCAATTTGCTGAGGCAGGATTTCTCCAGCCAAAGTAGAGATTGATTCTCCTAAAGCGTTGCTTGCGTCAAGCGCAAAAGTTCCGGTATGCCCTACCGTACCCAATCCTCGATTAAGGATATTCCTAGCGGCGTTTTCATCTCTATCCATTACACACCCACATTTACAGACGTGCGTTCTAGTAGATAGCGTTTTCTTTACAATTAAACCGCAGCTAGAGCATTCTTGGCTGGTATATTGCGGGTTTACCGCAACCGTAATCTTTTCAAATACTTTTGCGAAGTATTCAAGCCCTACACGGAATTGATACCAAGATGCGTCATTAATGGACTTAGCTAAACAATGATTCTTCACCATGTTTTTTATTCTCAAATCTTCGTAAGCGACTACATCGTTTGATGAGATTACGCACCGTGCAAGTTTTATTGCATGGTCTTTACGCTGCCTACTTATTTTGAGATGGCGTTTGCCTAAAATCTGCCTAGCTTTGGCCCTATTCTGTGAACCTCTTACTTTCCTGGAGACACGACGTGCTGAACGCTTAAGAACTTTTTCACCTTTTCTCAGGAATCTAGGGTTTTCCACCGTAGTTCCGTTTGAATCGGTGTAATACTCTTTCAGTCCCACGTCTAATCCGATAGTGTTACCAGAAGGCTCTGTGCTTTCTTTTCTATCGACATCCACACAGAATTGAACGTACACACCATCAGCACGTTTTACCAGTCTCACCCTTTTTATTTGGCTGATTTGGTAGAAGTGTAAGTCGCGTGTGCCTTTCAGTTTTAATCGACCAATTGCTTTTTTGTCGGTAAAATTGATTGATTTCCGATCGGCGGCAAGTTTCCATCCAGTTGATTTATACTCAACAGAGCGACAATCTTTCTGAAATTGTGGATACCCTTTTTTGCCAGCAATACCCTTCTTGCAGTTATCGTAGAATCTGGAGATAGAAGACCATGCTCGTTCTGCGCTAGCTTGTCTAGCCATTGAGTTGAGTTCGTCAGCAAAGGGAAAATCACGAGCCAGTACAGCGCAGTATTTATTCAAGTCGTATTTACCGACTTTTTTGTTATCCATCCAATACCTTATACAGCTATTGCGGACGAATTTTGCGGTACGAATTGCTTGGTCTACGGCAGTAAACTGATTCGATTTTCCGTATGCTTTAAACTCGAAAACTAGCATGGTTTTACCTCCCACCTTATGCTACACGATTCAGCATAGGATGTTCGACGAGTTATTTAAACTTTACAATTAAAGCCGTCCTAGAAGGACGGGGTTTTAGACCCAATTTCCTGATAACTTTGAGGCAAAGATTTGGGCAGCAGCACCGAAACGAAGCCGCGCGTCACCGCCGAAGCCCCAACCTCAGCACCTGCAAGCCGGCTGCCAGCACGGGATCGGACACCGCTCCTGGCTCAATACTTGATAGTGCTATTTTATACTCGATAGCGCTGGGAAACTGAACGGTAGCCAGATCGCTATCGCCCAGCAGCATCGGAACTCCCAGCGGTGGGTGGAGCAGGCCGTCGCCGGTGACAATTGTGCGATCGCCCCGGACGATGGCCCCAACGTGCCAGTTAGTCAGCACCGTATAGGTTTCCCCTTCCTGCCGGACGATCGTCCCGCAACCAGAAGATTTCCCCGTCTGGATACGCACTGCTGTTTGACGCGCCAAATTTTCCACCTCAACCCTTGGAACTGGTGACGGGATGGAAAATTTGCCCATCTTTAAGGCTGTCCGGACGGCGGGGAAAAAGAGGGCTGTTGCGCCTCATCATCCATGTTTTCCCCTAGCTTTTCGCTGACATCAATGTAAGGAATTTTACTTGCTTCATCAAAAGACGGCATCCCGACATATCCTTGCCGCCAAGCCAACAAATTATACAAAGAGCCGATCGGGTCTTGGTCGGGTCTGAGGGTATAAATCAAATTTTGACACAGCCCATTGACTTGATTTGCCGTGCAGATGACGTTCTGGCCGTTCATCTGGCCTGCAGTAATATACTTGAGCACCCGTTGGCGACGATAGGTTTCCAGGCGTTTACTCACTAATTGACACCGAGTTGCCGGATCGTAGCCAGAACCGGAGAAATAATCGGAAGTCCACTCAATCCAAGGCTCTACGGCACCTTTAGGGTTTTTGTACACCGTCACCGGCGCACCGGTCGATGTGCTGCACCAAAATCCACTTTCCCCCGGTGCTCGCCGACTGTAGCTAGGTGGAGAAGCAACCGTCAGGCCGCTGAGGGCGATCGCGGTTGCCGCCAAAACTTTTGTCAATAATTGCTGTTGCATGATTTTTTCATTCTTGTTTATGAGATTCGGGACAAAAATCACCGAATGCTGCGATAACACCCTTGACGCGCCTGTTCGTTAAAGATCCGCTGAGTAGGGAACGATGTGATTCGCGACTTCACCAGAAATTAGTTTTTCTTACGAAAACACTTCGTTACAGCCCTTATGCCTGGTTAAACAACCCGGTTTTTTTGCTCTTGATGCGTAAGTTTTGATATTGTTCGCGATTTGGGCATTCCCTCTAACCGCGCTTTCGGCGCTGTTCAAAAAGCGCTCCGAATGCGAGCTTAAAATACGCGCGCAAGTCTGAATTCCGTCCTCATTACTACTAATCAAACTCAGGCTTTTACCAACCGGAAAGAGGCTTTTCACCTCAGACCTTGGAATAGGTCGAGTTGCAACGGTACATCACACCACTGACAAGGTATTTGATATCACTTACGAGCTGTGTCGCGAGCTTGATCTGCTGAGACAGGTAGGCTGCTTGGTTACACCATTGAGGGGTTTAACCCCTCTTACCTGATCTAACACTAAAATCAAGGCATTAACAAGAACTCTTAACTTGTTTTCATCTCCGTACTGCAGGAAATACTTCTAAGTGAGTGTAATCAGGGACTAAGTGCTTTCTACCACCAAAGTTCACCCTCCATACACTGACGTTTAGTAAAGTATTAAAAACTATGAACCGTATCTGCAAACAGTTAGGATATTTAGGCGTTTGGTTAATTTTGACGGGCGGTAGCAGTTGTTCTAGCTCAGATGCAGCTACCTCGACCAAAAACCAGAGCCAACTCTTCCGAAGCGCCGATCGGTTTCAACAGCTACAGCTAACGGGAAATCAAATTGAGGCTCGATCGAGTCAATTCACGCACCCTTCTAACTCTCTTGCCTCAGTTTTAGGCAATCCTGCCATCTCAGAAAATACTGCCACCGTTACGGTTTATAAGGTAGACAATTTGTGTCAAAGTCTGAAGCCGGAAACAGTTACAGGCCCAAACAACGAGTTAATGTCATCGGCGGTTAATGAAGTGTTAAAGCAGGAGATTTTCGATAGTCTTGGTTTGGTTGGTTATCGGCTGAGGATCGATCGCAACCTCGGAATAGCTACCGTGGATCTGCGTGCCTCGGGAAATTATCGGCAGAAATTGCAAAATCTGTCCAGTTGTCAGATGCTAGGTTTGTTCGGGGGCGTGCGCCAAACTTTAACCAGTTATGCTCCTTGGCAAATCAAAACAGTCCGTTTTACAGAGCTTGGAGAGGATATTTTGAGTACGGTTCGAGAATAATCTATTAAAATTATTGAAGATAGGAATTACGCAATTTTCGCTTAAAAAAGCGGAGTTCGGAGACTTTGAATAAACGTTCAAAGCCTTTGATTCTTGTCGATCGCGACTTACGCGCAAAAACTTCACAAACCGGTTTCTCTAACCGCGGCCGATCGCAAAAACCGGATTTTTCTAGGAAAAAACCCGGTTTTTGCGCCTAAGAGTATTGATGTTCCTCAAGTCCTGCGACAACCACAATTTCTATGACACTACCTGACGGCCCCAAAAACCCCCGCTTCGTGCAGCTATTTCAATGGATTGCCGATCCGCTGACATACATGGATGTATGTGCCAAAAAGTACGGGGAGATTTTCACCGGTCGATGGAGCAACCTCAAACCATTTGTGATCGTCCACAACTCGCAAGCGATCGAGCAAATGCTCAACAGCAAAGCTTTTGACGCTCCAGGCGATATCAACGGTATTCTCAAGCCATTGCTGGGAGAACAATCCATGATTGCGAGCTCTGGAGAAAAGCACAAACGCGACCGCCAATTATTGATGCCGCCCTTTCACGGGGAACGGATGCGGAATTACGGCCAGCAAATTTGCGATATTGCTTTAGATGTTGCCAGCAAGTGGTCGGTCGATCGACCTTTTGTAGCCCGCAGCGCCATGCAGGAAGTCACCATGCGGGTAATCTTGCAAGCTGTCTTCGGTCTGGACGAAGGGCCGCGGTTACAAGCACTCAGGCCCTTACTTGCCTCAGTCGTCGACATGACCAGTTCTCCCCTGCGATCGAGTATGCTATTTCTGCCCTGGATGCAGCAAGACTGGGGCTCTTGGAGTCCTTGGGGACTGATGAAACAGCAGCAGCGGAAAATTCAGGAACTGATGGACGACGAAATTGCCGAACGCAGACTCCAACCAGACGCCAATCGCACCGACATTCTCAGCTTAATGATGGCCGCCCGCGACGACCACGGGCAACCGATGACCGATGAAGAATTGCGCGACCAGTTGATGACGCTGCTGTTTGCAGGCCACGAAACCACAGCAACGGCCCTAGCTTGGGCGTTTTACTGGATTCACCATTTACCCTCAGTGCGCCAGAAGTTGCTGCAAGAATTGGACAGTTTGGGGGAAAATCCCGACCCGATGGAGATTTTCCGCTTACCTTACCTGAGTGCAGTTTGTCAGGAGACGCTGCGAATTTATCCGGTGGGAATGCTGACGTTTCCGCGAGTAGTGCGTCAGCCAGTGGAACTGATGGGACATCAACTCGAACCGGGTACGGTTGTTTTCGGCTCGATTTATTTGACCCACAGACGGGAGGATTTGTATCCTGAACCGCTGCAATTTAAACCGGAACGGTTTTTGGAGAGACAATTCTCGCCTTACGAGTATTTGCCCTTTGGAGGCGGCAGCCGCCGCTGTATCGGCTTGGCGCTGGCGCAGTTGGAGATGAAACTGGTGCTGGCAACCATTTTGCGGAATTTTGACCTAGTATTGGCCGAGAAAAAGCCCGTACAGCCCAAACGCCGAGGGGTGACTTTAGGGCCTGCCGGCGGCGTGCGGATGTCCCTGCTGGGGCGCCGGATGCGGCAGCAGAAGCCTGAACCTGTCGCTAGTGGGGTTTAAAGTCGCAGCGGTGGCAGCGGACGATCGAACTTTCAGCTTTGAGTGCAAACAATTTAGGGAGAAGGTGCGATCGTCCGCTGCCACCATTTTTTGTAGCACCCGCTACAGATAAATAGCTAGAATCCTTAACCTGTAACCCTCACCCCCTCTCAATTTTCAAATTTTCAGTCTAAAATATTAGGAGCCTTGCAAACACAGCCTGAAAGCAAAAGTGGGTGATTGCAATAGTCCTCTTGATATCTCAAAAGCCTGCCTGCCATACTTTAAAAACATATGCATACCCTGTTATTCAGCAAGGTCGGAAGCGTGTTGGCATTGCCAGCAATCTTCCGGCCTCTTTATTTTTTGCGGTACTTGAGGCATTGGGGACAAGATGCAGAAGGCAAGGTAAAAGTATAAATTCTCCCCCTGTCATCATCTCCCCCTCTCCTCAATCTAGAGCTTCTGCCTCTAATTCCAATAGAATCAGACAGCAAGTTTAAGGAATCACTAAGGAATAATTAATAACTTGTTAAATTATCTCCTTCTGCTCTTCTCTCAATCTTCTGTTTTCAGAAATTCCGATACCGAAACAGACTTCGGCAGGCTCTCCAGATCTTGAATTTCGCTTTCGTGGGCAAAAAACTCGACTTCTTTGTCGTCAATCTCGATCTGATAGCTAGCGGTAGCTGTCACAATCCGCCGCTTTTTTTTATCTTCTATTAAAACCCAACACACGACAGGTCTTACCCACCTTTCAACGTGCTGGCTTTGCTTTGTACTTCCAAAGGCATACCAGCCTTTAGCTTCAATAATTTGAAGCACTTTAAAATCGTTATTGGCCATATATCTCTATCGCGTTAATTTCTGAATTCTTCTTAGATAAAACGGCATACTTGCTTTGCAGGAGAAAGGTTGGGAAAATCCAAGCCACATTTTAAAACCAGATTTTTGGTCATATAAGCGGTTGGCAGGGCCTTCTCTGCGTTGTTGACTGCTAAATTTAGTGCGATGTTTTTGTACTCTCCCACAACTACCGTAAAGTATTTACACCGCAGCGTCAAAAATTAGTCTCTCAGTTGCATCAATAGCAGCAAACTAGAGCTTAGCTAGCTGCATCTAAGTGGATGCCAACGGCTTATAACCCTTGGTTGGTGAGAGCGCTCGGCATACAATCCTGTTAAGAGTTTTTGCTGCAATCAACTATCATCTTGACCCGATGGGGTAAAACTTAATTAGAGGTTGCCGCTTTCAATTTTAAGCCTCGGCGCGCCTAATTCCTAATTAATTGTATGGTGTAGTTGATAATTGCCAAACCGTCGATCGCACTAAACTACCGTGTCTGACTCTTCGATTACCGTCACCGTTAAACTGTTCGCCGCCTTCGGTGAAGCCTACGGTGTTTCGGAACTTACATTAGAACTTCCTCCCGAAACCCCAGTGTCTCAAGTGCTCGAAAGCTCGATCGCCCAATATCCTCAATTAGAACAATGGCGCGATCGCACCCGCTTCGGCGTCAACATGGAATTCGTTTCCCCCGACACCATCCTCCAAGACGGCGACGAAGTTGTCCTCATCCCTCCCGTCAGCGGCGGGTAGGCTAAGTTGGTTAATCTGAAATGTTGCACCATTCTCAATAAGCTTTTTATGAACAGGCTTTCGGGCCTGTTCTTGAGAATGGTGCAAGATCTGAGTTAATCAAAAATTCGAGGTTTTGTAGTTGTGTTCGATCGCGCGACTGCCCAATTGTTAGCCCAAAAAAGATTTATTAAGTTTTGTAACAATTCCGTCGGCAAATCATCATCGAGATCGATCGGGTTCGCGTGCGGGCCTGACAATCTGGATTAAGAGCCCGATCCTGAAAACAAGCCAAATCCTTGTGGGGAGTAGAGGTTGGGCCAGAAAGCCCGCCCAAATATCCAAGTTAAATACACCGCTGTTTAACTGAAAAATCAATCCCGACTAAAAAAATCGGGTATTGTTGACGGGGTAAATTGACCGTGCTAATCTTGCACAAGACTAAGAAAACATTGCAAAACTAGAGAGTTGAGCTATGACCCAGGCGACCAGAACCCAATCCACAGCAGCAACCTTCACAGCCCTCAAATGTAAAGAATGCGGCGAAGAGTACGAACTCCAAGCCAAGCACGTCTGCGATTGCTGTTTTGGCCCGCTTGAAGTCAAGTACGACTACGACGCCATCCGCCGCACCGTCACTCGCCAAACCATCCAAGCCGGCCCCAACTCGATCTGGCGCTACCGCGAATTTTTACCAGTCGCTACAGATAACGTGATCGATGTCGGCACAGGCATGACTCCTCTATTAAAATCCCACCGCTTGGCTCGCCGCCTCGGTCTAAAAAATCTTTATATTAAAAACGATGCCGTCAATATGCCCACTCTCAGCTTTAAAGACAGAGTGGTGTCAGTCGCCCTCAGCAGAGCGAGAGAATTGGGTTTCACAACAGTATCCTGTGCCAGCACCGGTAATTTAGCTAACTCTACGGCTGCGATCGCCGCCCACGCCGGACTCGACTGCGTAGTCTTCATCCCCTCCGACTTAGAAGCAGGCAAAGTCCTAGGCACTCTGATTTACAATCCAACTCTCATGGCAGTTCACGGCAACTACGACCAAGTTAACCGCCTCTGTTGCGAAGTCGCCAACACACATGGCTGGGGATTTGTCAATATCAACTTGCGTCCCTACTATTCCGAAGGCTCGAAAACCCTCGGGTACGAAGTTGCCGAACAGCTAGGCTGGCAATTGCCCGATCACATCGTCGCTCCCCTCGCTTCCGGCTCTTTGTTCACAAAAATTGACAAAGGTTTTCAAGAATTCATCGAAGTCGGTTTAGTTGATAAAAAGAAAGTCAGATTCAGCGGTGCCCAAGCTGACGGCTGTTCCCCCATCGCCCAAGCCTTCCGCGAAGGCCGGGATTTCGTCAAACCTGTGAAACCGAATACAATAGCTAAGTCCCTCGCGATCGGCAATCCAGCCGACGGTATGTACGCCCTCGACATCGCCCGCAAAACAGGCGGCAACATCGAATCCGTCAGCGACACCGAAATCATCGAAGGCATCAAACTGCTAGCAGAAACCGAAGGCATCTTCACCGAAACCGCAGGCGGCACTACAATCGCAGTATTGAAGAAACTCGTAGAAGCAGGTAAAATCGACCCCGACGAAACTACCGTCGCCTACATTACCGGCAACGGCTTAAAAACCCAAGAAGCCGTCCAAGGTTACATCGGGGAACCCATCACCCTCGAACCAAAAATAGAAGCCTTCGAGCGTGCCCTAGAACGCGCCCGCACCCTCGAACGTTTAGAATGGCAACAAGTTTCGGTTTAATAAATAGTCATTAGTCATTAGTCATGAGTCATTGGTCATTAGTTATTGGTGATTAAGCTGCTGACTAATGACTGATTTCTCTGACTCAGAACTATCCACAACCAACAAGCAATAACTAACAACCAACCATGACTGTTAAAGTTTTAATTCCCACTCCACTGCAAAAATTTACCAACAATCAAGCCACCATCGAATGCGCCGGCGATAACATTTCCGAACTGATTGAATCGCTGGAAACAAATTGTCCCGGCATCAAAAAGAGCCTGTGCGACGAACAAGGAACACCTCGCAGATTCCTCAACTTCTACGTCAACAGTGAAGACATCCGGTTTTTGGAAGGTACAGAAACTGCTCTTAAAGATGGTGATGAAGTGAGTATTGTACCGGCGGTTGCTGGTGGTTGATTTTTGACCGCAGATGCAGGCAGATATATGCAAATAAACGCAGATAGTTATTGAATCTATCTGCGTTTATTTGCGTATATCTGCAGTTAGTTGCAAATCAAAGTTTTAATTTCTCTGATTTGTTGCAATCGCAGATGGGGCAGATCGACACAGATGAACGCAGATAATGATTAAATTAAATCGATCTGCGTTTATTTGCGTCGATCTGCAGTTGCAAATTACGATCGAACTATGAGGCGACGGAAGCTACTTTTGCAGCAGTCCGGGGACGGCGGCGGCCTGTTACTTTATTCACAGGGGCTGGTACTGGAGATGGTGCTGATGATGCTAGTTTAGGCGCTTCAATGGAAAGCTGAGATGTTTGAACAGTTTCCGAACGCACTGCTTCTTCAGGAATTTGCATCAGGAATACCAGCAGCGGATTGCTTTGCAGTTCGCGGCGCATTACCCGCTGAATTGCTTTTTCTATTTGGGTTTGCACTCCTACCCAGTCAATGTCAGCTTGCGAGTCCGCAGTGGCGGGTTTGACAAATTCTGACCAACGATCGCTCAAAACTGTTTCAATGGTTTGAATGATTAATTTGATCACAACTTCGCGATCGGCTGATGTCACTACACCTTTCAAGTGGACTTCTGGTTTGGCAACTAATTTGCCTTCCCAATTCAAAGCTGCCGCTACTGTTACAACGCCATCTCCGGCCAACTGCTGGCGTTCCTTGAGTACGTTTGCTTTGACAACGCCCGATCGAGAAGAATCTACTAATTCAATTCCTGAAGGCACTTTACCAGCAACTCGTATCGAATTTTCAGTTAATTCTACGACATCGCCGTTATCGACAATCACCATATTGCTAGCGGGAATGCCCATGCTTTGAGCCGTCTTGGAGTGCTGGATCAGCATCCGGTGTTCTCCGTGAACCGGCAAGAAGAACTTGGGACGAGTCATGTTAATCATTAACTTTTGGTCTTCTTGACAACCGTGTCCCGAAACGTGAATGCCTTTGTCGCGGCCGTAAACCACGTGTGCTCCCAGCATCATTAGTTTATCGATCGTATTTACCACTGCGATCGTATTTCCGGGAATGGGATTAGCGGAGAAAATAACTGTATCGCCCTTTCTGATTTTCAGTTCGTGATGTTCGCCGTTAGCAATGCGAGTCATCGCCGCCATCGGTTCGCCTTGGGAACCCGTCGTCAAAATTAAAACCTTGTCTTCAGCCAAATTGCGGATTTCTTTCAGCGGTTTGAAAATACTATCTTCGCATTTGATGTAGCCGAGATTGCGGCAGTGAGCGATGACGTTAAGCATCGACCGGCCCACCACTCCGACATAGCGATTGTTTTTCTTAGCCAAGTCCAAAACAATTTGCAATCGG
The DNA here is from genome assembly GCF_036704885.1 of Microcoleus sp. F4-D5. NCBI lineage: Bacteria > Bacillati > Cyanobacteriota > Cyanophyceae > Oscillatoriales > Microcoleaceae > Microcoleus > Microcoleus sp. F4-D5. Next base: position 69,401 of record NZ_JAUBSX010000017.1, read on the forward strand.
TGTACCGACGAAGCAAAAGTCGTCACCATCACCCGTCCCGGTGCTTGAGCGATAATTCTGTCTAAATTCGGAGCAACAGAACGTTCCGAAGCGGTAAAACCGGGAACTTCCGAGTTAGTAGAATCGCTGATCAAGCACAGCACGCCTCTCTCGCCGTACTCTGCCAGCTTTTGCAAATCAAAATGCTCGCCGTCTACAGGAGTGTGGTCAATTTTAAAGTCGCCGGTGTGGATCAAAATTCCCACGGGAGTGTGAATTGCCACCGTAAAACTGTCGGCCATCGAGTGAGTGTTGCGGATGTATTCTACTAAGAAATTCTTCCCTATTCTGACAGTATCCCTGGGTCGAACCGTTCTCAATTCTGTGCGGTGAGACACTCCGGCTTCTTCGAGTTTTCCGGCTAGCAAAGCCATCGCCAAACGCGGGCCGTATATAACCGGAATTTCAAATTGTTTGAGGTGATAAGGAATACCGCCTATGTGGTCTTCGTGACCGTGAGTCACGATCATGCCTTTAATTTTGTGGCTGTTTTCCCGCAGGTAAGTCATGTCGGGAAGGACAATATTTACGCCGTGCATTCCATCTGTCGGGAAGGCTAAACCTGCATCTAAAAGAATTATTTCGTCACCGTACTCGAACACACAAGTGTTTTTACCGATTTCGTGCAGCCCGCCGAGGGGAATAACTTTTAGAGCAGATGCAGTTGTATTTTTGATCATGCGTATCCTTTGTTAGTTATTTTTGTTATTTGTCTGTTGTCTGTTGTCTTTCGTCTTTCGTCTTTCGTCTGCTGTTCTTTGGTAAGGCGATATTTTTCCAACTATTTATGGAAAACTCGCCGGCGGGTCTTTCTATCCCGTACAGTCAGTTGTCTTTTGCCTTCATTCTTCTATTTTCAGTCTTTAATCCTTGACTGTTGGCTACTTACTAACAGTTAATTACTAATGACTGATGACTCAGAACTAATGACTGATAACAACCAATATTCAGTTGTCTGAAAACTCGTTCTCGCCCGTCTTGCTAGCTGATACTGCCGCTAGCTGACTCAGTACGTCCTTTAACTTTTTAGTTACCTCAACGGGCGGATCGCACAGGGGCGGACGGGTGGAACCTACATCCCAGCCTTGAAGTTTAAGAGCTGTCTTGACGGGAATGGGATTTGTGGTGAGAAAAAGAGCTTTAAACAGGTCAAAAAGTTGCAAGTGAATCTGGGTAGCGACTTGAACTTGACCGGTCTCGAAAGCTTCGATCATCTGTTGCAGTTGTTCTCCTACCAGATGGCTGGCTACGCTAACTACACCAGATCCTCCTACCGCCAACATTGGCAAAGTTAGGGAATCATCTCCAGAATAAATGGCAAATTCAGGGGATGTCAAGCACCGAATTTGACTTGCTTGATCCAAGTTGCCACTTGCTTCTTTTACGGCCACAATGTTGGGGATTTCTGCCAAGCGAGCCACCGTCTCCGGCAACATATTTTGACCAGTGCGACCGGGGATGTTATATAACATTATAGGGAATTCTGGAGCAGATTGCGCGATCGTCCGAAAATGATTGTATAAACCTTCTTGCGGCGGTTTGTTGTAATAAGGAACCACCTGCAAACAACCATCTAACCCTAGTTTAGCTGCTTTTTTCGTAGCTGCGACTGCTTCTGAAGTAGAATTAGATCCGGCTCCTGCGATTACCAACGCCTTACCGGCCACCGCTTTTTGTACCACCTGAAATAATTCGTACTCTTCATCCCAGGTCATAGTGGGAGACTCGCCTGTTGTGCCGCACACTACCAAGCTATCAGTACCGCGATCGGCTAAATGAACTGCCAATTGTTCTGCTACCGCATAGTTAACGCTGCCGTCTTCCTTAAACGGCGTAATCATTGCAGTCAGAACCCGTCCAAACTTTACCACACTTTCTCCGATTTTAGACTGTTGATTTTTGATTTTAAATTTTTGATTTCAGATGAAAGGTTTATCTAAAATCCTCAATTTCAATTTTCCACTTGCCGGAGTTCCCCTAATTAGAAGCCGCCGCCACTGGGGTTCGCAACAAATCTTTTTGGGCCAGCAACTCAGCTATCTGCACAGCATTTAAAGCAGCCCCTTTGCGGATTTGATCGCCAGACAGCCACATCTCCAACCCGCAGGGGTGAGAAATATCTTGGCGAATCCTGCCAACTAACACCTCATCCTTACCGCTGGCTTCTGCTGGCATCGGGAAATAATTAGCTTGCCAGTCTTCTACCAGCTTCACCCCGCTTGCCTGCTTTAAGATTTCCCTGGCCTCGATCGCGCTCAAAGGCTCTGCAAACTCTAGATTAATCGCTTCCGAATGAGCGCGGAGTACGGGAACCCGCACGCAAGTTGCCGTAATTTTAATCTCGTCCGTACCAAATATCTTCCGAGTTTCGTTTACCATTTTCATCTCTTCTTCACAATACCCCAAATCGTTAATCGGGGTGTTGTGCGGAAACAAATTAAATGCTAAAGGGTAGGGAAATATATCTGTTTTGGGCGTTTCCCCCTGCAAAATTGCTCTTGCTTGAGCTTTCATTTCCTCCATCGCCCTCGCCCCCGCGCCGCTGGCAGACTGGTAAGTCGCTACAACTATGCGCTGTACCGGCTTAACTTTGTGTAGCGGCCAAACGGCAACTGCCATCAAAATCGTGGTGCAGTTGGGATTAGCAATTATACCTCGGTGAGCTGCCGCCGCTTGGGGATTGACTTCTGGAACCACTAGCGGTACGTTCGCATCCATGCGGAAAGCGCTAGAATTGTCAATGACCACTGCTCCGGCTGCCACCGCTTGCGGAGCCCATAATTTAGAAGTAGAGCCGCCGGCAGAGGCGAGCACCAGATCTACATTATCAAACGATCGCCCCGAAACTGCTTCGACCGGCAGCATCTCGCCGCCAAAAGGCAAAGTAGTGCCTGCTGAACGTTCCGAAGCCAGCAGCTTCAAGTTAGAAATCGGAAAACTCCTGCTGTGCAAGAGTTCTAGCAACTCGGCCCCGACTGCGCCGGTAGCTCCTAAAATGGCAACTCGATAGGATTGAGACAAATTAGTTTCCTCCACAAATTAAAGTCTAAACGATGGAAATCAAAAATTTAAATAACTGCAATTCTCAATATCAAACTTAATTAATGTTATGCGACATCAGGAGCATGAGAGGATAGCAATGGTGCAGTTAACCGAAACGGGCGATCGAACTTCACGATTGATTGGTGCGATCGTACCCGATACCAGTTTAGCATCTTTTGGCTTTAGCGAAGACCTCGCAGAGGATCGTCCCGCGCCAATCCGAATCGTTCTGCCAGCAGGCGCATCCGTTGACTTTGACGGGCGGCCCAAAACATTGACATCAAAGGGCGATATGTGCTATGGTGCATCGGCGATTAGTGGACTTAACCTCCACTTTCCTAGCAGCAAAAGCTAGTATCCTCACACTAAAACTGTTTGGCAAAAGCCAAAAAAGTAGCCGGTTACGACTTACAGTCTCATCCGGTAGAGGTGTTTGTAGTTGTGCCGCTACAAGTCAAAGCGTACAAACTTAAAATGCAGGCAAAGTCAGATTTGTATGTATTTTATTACACTATTGTTAAATATCAAAAAAGCCGATGAAAGTAACCCAGGAAAAACTTCCAGCTAGCCAAATTGGTCTGGAAATCGAAGTACCGTCAGAAAAGTCAAAACAAGCCTACGAGCAAGTAATTAAACAATTCGCTCGCGAGGTTAACATTCCTGGGTTCCGCAAAGGCAAAGTTCCCCGTCAAGTTTTGCTACAGCGCCTAGGCCAGACTCGTTTGAAGGCGACGGCTTTGGAAAATTTGATTAATGATTCCCTGCAAAAAGCCCTGGAACAAGAAAAAATTGCGGCAATTGGCAGTTTTGAACTGCGTACCGAGTTTGAAGAATTACTAGCTAAGTTCGATCCAGAACAGGCTCTGATTTTTTCGGCTAAGGTTGACGTACAACCTGAAGTGAAAATGGGTCAGTACACTGGTTTGCAGCTTCAAGCAGAAGAAGCTAAGTATGATGGGGCTCAGGTAGATGAGGTACTGGCAAAATATCGATCGGACAAAGCTACTTTAATCCCCGTAGAAGGCCGGCCGGCTCAATTGGGAGACATAGCTTTGGTTGATTTCTCCGGTAGATTTGCCGAAGCACCTGAAGGCGAAACTCCCGCAGAAATTCCCGGCGGTCAAGCAGAAGACTTTCAAGTAGAATTGTCGGAAAATCAGTTTGTACCGGGCTTTATCCAAGGCATGATCGGGATGAATCCCGGAGAAACTAGAGAAGTTTCCGTGCAGTTCCCAGATGAGTATAGCAGTGAAGAACTAGCGGGAAAACCGGCAGTCTTTACGATTACTCTCAAAGAACTTAAGGAAAAAGAATTGCCGGAGTTGGACGACGACTTCGCTCAAGAAGTCAGCGAGTTTGAAACTTTAGCAGAACTGCGCGAGTCCCTGGAAACTCGCTTTAAAGCAGAAAAAGAAAACCAGACATCAGCTAATAAGGAAAAAGCTATATCAGCAGCACTCGTGCAGCTAATAGACGTGGAAATTCCCGAAACAATGATCGATCGCGAAATCGATTATTTGCTGAATCAACAAGCCCTCCAATTGAAAAATTACGGTATAGATATCAACCAACTCTTTACCGAAGAAAATATGGGTCCGATGCGGGAACGCTCGCGCCCGGAAGCAATCGAACGCCTCAAGCAGACTTTAGCTTTGGCAGAAGTAGCCAAGTTGGAATCCTTATCTGTGGAAGATGCAGAAGTAGCAGCAGAAGTAGCAAAAGTCAGAAAGCAGTTTCCCAAAGGAGATTTTGACCTCCAAAGGTTGCAGGAATTTGTAAAGGAAGACTTGCTCAAACAAAAAACCCTGAAATGGTTGGAAGAAAAAGGGACAATCGAACTCGTCCCTGAAGGCTCTCTGAATCCCCCATCAGAAGAATCAGAAGCATCGGACGCTGAAGATTCAGCAGAAGCAGCCGCGAGCGTCGAAGTGGAAGTTGTAGGCGAAGAATAGAACTTAATCTGTTCAAATGTCCTAATTGGGGGCATGGAATCAACCGTGGTTTTAACCGCGCACCCGCTCCTTAACTACAAGCTGCGGGTGCGCGCCGCACGCCCGACCCTGACTGCAAGCTGCGGGTGTCTGCTAGAAGCAGCAATGATTTACAAGTAAGTGTTTTAACTCATTCACCCCGCCAGCGTTGTGCAAAGCGCAGAAATCAATCTCACGTACTCAAAACTCCGCATTTCCCCGATATCCGTTCAGAAGAGGCATAATAGTTAAAAGCTGGCGGCTTAGTTTAAAGCTTTCATCAGCAGCAGCAAATTGTCTAGAATCCTTGACTGGTGTCTTATGGTTGTATCTCAATCTTCCAATTACCTAATTACAAGCTATAACGATTTTGATGTCAGTTCCAGCCCCAGCAATGTAGTGCCGATGGTACTAGAACAGTCGGGGATGGGCGAGCGGGCTTTTGACATTTACTCGCGCTTGCTGCGGGAACGAATTGTGTTTTTAGGAACTCCCGTAACCGACGAAGTTGCTGACTCGATAGTGGCTCAGCTATTGTATCTGGATGCCGAAGACCCAGAAAAAGATGTCCAAATGTACATAAATTCCCCCGGCGGCTCGGTGACGGCCGGCATGGCAATTTATGACACAATGCAGCAAATCCGCCCGGATGTGGTGACGATTTGTTACGGTTTGGCAGCGAGTATGGGCGCATTTCTACTGACAGCAGGAGCCCGCGGAAAGCGGATGTCTCTTCCGAGTTCGCGGATTATGATTCACCAGCCGCTGGGGGGCGCTCAAGGTCAAGCAGTTGATATTGAGATTCAAGCCAAAGAAATCCTTTATCATAAACGTAAGCTGAATCAACTGCTAGCGCACCACACAGGTCAACCGATCGAGAAATTAGAGGCAGATACAGAGCGCGACTTTTTTATGTCAGCCGAAGAAGCCAAAAATTACGGTTTGGTCGATCGAGTTATCGCTAGAGAAAACCTTCCGGCAGCGGGAGAGAATGTCACTGCACTGAATTAAGAGGCTGTTATGTCTAAGTACGACTCCCATCTAAAATGTTCGTTTTGTGGCAAGTCTCAAGAGCAAGTACGCAAGTTGATCGCAGGGCCCGGGGTGTATATCTGCGACGAATGCGTGGACTTGTGCAATGAAATTTTAGATGAGGAGTTGTTTGACTCGAGTGCAGTGCCGGCAGCGGCGGCGGCTCCGAAGCAGGAAACGATGCAAAAGCGCCGCGCTACCTCGGGCAAAAGTATGTCGATGAGCCAAATTCCGAAGCCGAGGGAAATTAAAAATTACCTCGACGAAAATGCGATCGGGCAAGATGAGGCGAAAAAGGTGCTCTCGGTGGCGGTTTACAACCACTACAAGCGCCTCAGCTTTATCCATGCCAAAAATAGCGGCAAGCACCCGCCGGAAGAAGTAGAACTGCAAAAATCGAATATTTTGTTAATCGGGCCGACGGGCTGCGGAAAAACTCTGCTGGCTCAGACTTTGGCGGATATGCTGGATGTGCCGTTTGCGGTGGCTGACGCGACGACGCTGACGGAAGCGGGCTATGTCGGGGAAGATGTGGAAAATATTTTGCTGCGGCTGCTGCAAGTGGCAGATATGGACGTGGAAGAGGCGCAGCGCGGAATTATTTATATTGATGAAATTGACAAAATAGCCCGCAAGAGCGAAAATCCTTCGATTACCCGGGATGTGTCTGGGGAAGGCGTGCAGCAGGCGCTGCTGAAAATGCTCGAGGGGACGATCGCCAATGTACCTCCCCAAGGCGGCCGCAAGCATCCCTATCAAGACTGCATCCAAATTGATACCAGCAATATCATGTTTATTTGCGGCGGTGCTTTTGTCGGTCTTGAGAAAGTGATAGAGCAGAGAACGGGTAAAAAGTCAATGGGTTTTATTCAGCCAGGAGAAGCTCAGCCGAAGGAAAAGCGGGCTGCTGACGTTCTCAAGCAACTGGAACCGGATGATTTGGTGAAGTTTGGGATGATTCCCGAGTTTATCGGGCGGGTGCCGGTGGCGGCGGTGTTAGAGCCGCTGGATGAGGAAACGCTGATGGCGATTTTGACTGAACCGCGCAATGCTTTGGTTAAGCAGTATCAAAAGCTGCTGAAAATGGATAACGTGCAGTTGGACTTTAAGCCGGAGGCGATTCGGGCGATCGCCCAGGAAGCATACCGCCGCAAAACTGGAGCGCGGGCGCTGCGGGGAATTGTCGAAGAATTGATGTTGGATGTGATGTACGAGTTGCCGTCGCGCAAGGATGTTGCCCGGTGTACGATTACTAAGGAAATGGTCGAGAAGCGATCGACGGCTGAGTTGTTGGTACTTCCGTCTTCTTTACCCAAGCCAGAGTCAGCTTAAAAGTAGATATTCACAATCACTAGGTGACTCTAATTAAACCTAAAACTTTTAGAGTATTAAGAAACCTGGAAGGGCGGCCACTCTTAGCAGCGCCCCTACTACAAAAACCGGGTTTCTCGGTTTTTTTTAGCTATCTACTTACCAATCTATAAAATCATCCTCATTTAACTCAGAAGATAACTCGGAAAAATCCGGTTCAGATTCCAATCTAAAAGTTTCCGACTCCCAAATCTCCAAGTCATCCGACAAATCGACTACTTGCCCGTCAAACATATCAGCCAACTTCCTAGCCGAATTTGCGACATATTGAGCGTCATCACGCACCGCTACAGCCTGAGCGTTAAAGTCATTTTGAGAGTCTGTAGAAACGTTTGTGGGCGATCGCGATTCGGAAATTGCCGGCACATTAACGGCGGTATTTTCAGCCGCTGGCGGGTGTTTTTGTTCTTCTCCCCTATTCCCCAAAAAATTATCTGTAATCTCAGAACCCGCCGAGTTCTGCACCTGTTGGCCCGCATCATCCGCAGGATGAGAATTCCTGGGATTTTCGCCAACACGTCCGTTAGAAGTGGGCAAATCCTTGGCGCGGGAACTATTAGTTTCAGCGGGATTTGTCAAGCCAACTTTTACTGTTACTCGACGGTTGAAAATTTGCACAAAAGCTTCTTCAATATTAGCTACTTTGTCTTTAACCATATTGAGCAACGGCTGCGAACTAATCTTAACATGAGCAGTATTATTGCTAAAAATTACTAGCTGTCCATGTTGGCGAAGCAGCGATTGAGTGCCATGTGGCCGCACGCGGTCAAGTACCTGTTCCCACACTCGATTTAAATCGATTTCATCGGCCCAATTAGTCGGTGAATAATTTGTTTGATTCGTTTCAGCAGTTGGTACAGGTGCGGGAATCGCTGCAGGAGGTGTGTTTTCTGTTCGATTAGCCACAGGCGGCGAAGTCGGTGGAGGATTTTGAGGTTTGGCAGCCGGAAGTTGTTCAATATTAGATGTCTGGCCCCCCCCCGAAGCTTGGGGGGTTTGGGGGGGGTGAATTTGTGATGGAGTAATATTTTTACCTGGTTCGGCTGCCGGTTGCTGCTGAGTTCTAATTGCTGAGGGCAACAATCCCAACAGCGTGACTTCCAGCCACAAACGCGGCTGAGTAGTATTTTTAATTTGCACTTCGTGGGTTTGCAAATGTTTCTGACCTGCCAAAATCAACTCGGCATTCCAATGGCGGGCAAAATTGCCAAGTTTTTCCCAAGTTGCAGATGTTAAAGCTACTAAATCTGACCGTTTTGGTGCTGTTTTGGCTATTAGCAAATCTCGGTAAAAGCTGGCGAGACTTTGCAGCACGATTAGCGGTTCCCGACCGCGATCCATGAGGTGGCGGGTCATGTCTATTAGTGCTGTAGCGTTATCTGTATCAATAGCTTGCAGCAAATCCATTAAGTCATTTTCAGGGACAGCACCGACTAAATCCCAAACTTTTTCGACTGTTACTTCACCCGGAAATAAGCTCAGTTGGTCGAGCAAACTTTCGGCATCTCGCAGACCTCCTTGGGCGATTTGAGCGACCATTTGTATTGCATCACTGGCAATATTGATATTTTCTACTTTGGCAATTTTGTGCAAGTGAGCAATCATTGCTTCTAGGGGTATGCGGCGAAAGTCGAACTTTTGACACCGAGAAATAATAGTTGGCAATACTCTTTGTGGATCGGTTGTTGCGAGGACGAATACAACGCGATCGGGCGGTTCTTCTAGGGTTTTGAGTAGAGAGTTGAATGCCTGGGTGCTTAGCATATGGCAATTATGAACCAGAAGACCGTTAGCGACAAAATTGTGGTTGTCTTCTACTTCAATATCATAAACTCTCTCGACCCCAGCGACTTTTACAGATTCGACTGTCTCCAAACTTGTAATCCATTGAAGGGATTGAATACTTTTTAAAGTCTGATACCCATTTTCTACTGGTTTCAGCACCCATGTGTATGTAGTCGTAGGTTTTACAGGTGTTAGACCTTCTGTAAAATTTAGTTGTTGTTGGGTATCCCAAACCTGTAAGCCAATTGGCAAGGAGTTGATTTTCTGCCCTAGAATATCCTTCTGTATGAATTTGGATGCTTGGACTTCCTTCTGGGGAAATGCTGAGCGAGCCATCATCCATGTACCACCAAGCAAGTCCTTCTGGAGTGACGCGATCGAGCCAATCCATTGTGACGTATTTTCCGTTTCCGTTGGGTTTAACAGCGTCAAAGACATCTCTAAGTTGGGGATGGCAGACTGTGTTGCAACAGACTGATATATTTCCGTATCCTCGGTTAGGTGTAACTCGTAACTTTGGTCGCAGTGTCGAAAGGCAAGAAGCTTTGTATTCCAACCATTCTCGCTGCTTTTCTCCGTGTGTCCAGCCCAATCTTGGAAATCGGCTATATTTATTTGGGTAGGTGATAAAACCGTCTCCAAGCAATGTTCCGTAGATGAGTCCGAGTGTTTCTGGTTGCAAAATTTCGGCATTTGCCAAGAACTTTTCCGTTCTTGCATCCCAAAGTCCATGTCCTTTTTTATACGGATGTCACTGCCAATGAGATTGAATACTCTTAATCCCTTTGCCTTTTTTTTGTAAAAAGTCTGGTATTTCGAGTTGTTCTCCACAGCCACACGCACAGACAGGTCGGATGGCTTGAGCCTGTTCGAGAATAGAGGCAAAGTCGTAGGATTTTTGTCCGTAGGTATTCCCGTAAAATTGATGTCCTCTGGCAAATCTCCGCAAGCGTCCATCTGTTCCAATTTTGTGAATGACGGTGCCGCACCCACATTCACAGGGGATAGTATCTTCACTCCTTCTTTTACGTCTTTTGCTCGTATCCATCCCTGTTCTGTCCTGATTGGATGATTGCCAGTACATCTGATTTCTCGGTTGGCGGTTTTAATCACCAGTGTTTGTTTCTCCCCTCGGTCTAACCACCTCAAAACTTTTTTAAATTCCCAAACTTCTAAAGTTTCGTTATAGCTTAGAACTTGTTTTCCTGTGATGTTGGGATTGTCGATACGCATCAGACCTTCGCTAGTTTTTACCTGAGAATCACCGGTCAAACATTCGTCTATTACATATACTTTATAGCGGCACTGTACGGGCGAGAATTGAGCTCGTTCGATCAAATCCCGAATGTTATCTACTCCCGTGTTGCTGGCGGCGTCAATTTCGATGACATCTAGTGTGGAACCTCGGGCAATTTCTTGGCAAACGTTGCATTTGCCGCAGGGTGTCGGGGTGGGGGCAACCGTAGAAATACAGTTGAGGGATTTGGCGAAAATTCTGGCACTGGAGGTTTTACCGGTGCCTCTGGGGCCGGTGAATAGATATGCTGGTGCTATGCGCTCTTGTAGGATGGCGCTGGTGAGGGTTTGGGCGATCGCCTCTTGACCGACTAATTCGGCAAATGTCTGAGGGCGGTATTTGTGATGCAGGGGTTCGTAGGTCACGATCGAATATGGGTGGTATTAGCTGTAATCTTAGCTAAGGAGACGTTGTTCGATCGCACCACAGCTCGACTTTCACAGCAAGCCACTCGCTGGGCTGGCACGGCGGCAGCCATCGAACAGCAGCCACGAGCACCCTCCCAACGTCCGCCCCTCGATCGTCCGGGCGATCGGCTGTTGTGCTCGATCTTTTCCGCTGCTCGATCCCAGAGTTACTATTAATTTATGTGTATTTCTTTTGATGTTGCTAGAAATGGAGACCGCCGAACCAACATTTTTTTTAGCTGTATTGGTATAATATATTACAGACAATTCACCATTTCTTTTTGCCAGTGCCAGCGCACGATTTTCTAATATTTCGGGAACCTGGTTGCAGTTAAAGATAAAGTATTAATTAGAGGGTGCGTCTTCCAATTGCAGAAATCCAGTTGTACCAAGATGATGGTGGAATGATGTCAATATGTGTTGATCGAGTTGCACTACCAGCTATGCTCTGGAGTCCTGTATAAATATAGCGTCAAATTTTACCCTTTAAAAGCCCATGTCAACCCAAATAATCCTTGTAGAACCAAGGTTGGCAGTAGCCTCTCCCAAACCTAAACAGGCTAAACCCGGAGATCCGTCCTTAGACCAACTCTTCATGGGAGCATCGGGATTACTGTTGTTATTGCTTATCGGTTTAGCGGTGTTTACCAAGATAAAACTCGACGATTTGAGCAAAAAGCTTAAATTTGAGGAGTTTAGAAATAGAGAACTCCAGAAAAAATACAAAATGGCTCTGGAAACTATGTCAAAAATGGAAAAGAATCCCGACCTTATCCACTCGCGAGACTTTAATTTAGACTACCTAAGAATGCGGATGGCGGAAGAAGTATTTCACTTTGCCATTGTGAATCAAATTAAGGTAAAAGTCAAAGACAAAATTAGTATTGCCCTGCGTCCGACGCAGGCTGCGGTGGGAGATAAAAACGGGTCTGCTGGCAGCGGCAGGCAAGTGGATTCGATGTTTGATATCGAATACGAAACTGGCGATCCGGCTGTAAAAATAGAAAAACGAGTGCTGTTTAGGATTCAAATTAAGCTGATGAAACTGCCGACTCAGGCAACATCGGCGACAATTAATCAAATTATTGACTGTTTGGAAACTTATCTGAGTCCTTCAGACGACCACGACAGTTGGCAGCCTACAATTCAAGGTCGCATCGTTCACATTGAATGGGATCAAAAAGCCAAGCCGACGCCGATGTTGGTGCTGGAACAGTCGAATGAAGGGGTGAATGTTACCTTTAGGACTACGAGAACGCCAGCAGGCAGACCTGTAAATGCTACTGAGAGCCAATTGGCAGGAGCTAAGGGTCAAAAAAGTGGCAAAAGTAGTTCTAAAAGTCCAGCCAAAGGTGGGACAAAAACTCCTGCTAAGGTAGGAGGAAAGCGTCCCGGTGCTCGGAAATAAGTTGAGGGAATTAAGTTTATTTTCCCGAAAGAACGCCTGTTGCCGTTGTTGATGTGTCTTGTGCGAGGTAGCCGTCTTCCATGTGAATAATGCGATCGGCTATGTCTAAAATACGGTTGTCGTGCGTGACCAGCAAAATAGTGCAGTGCTGTTCTTTTGCCAAACCTCGCATAATTTCTACCACATCTCGACCTGATTTACTGTCTAGTGCTGCTGTCGGTTCGTCTGCTAAGACTAATTTTGGCTGGCTGACTAATGCCCGGGCGATCGCAACTCTTTGTTTCTGCCCGCCAGAAAGACTGTCGGGGTAATAATCTATTCTTTCTCCCAAGCCTACAGCTTGCAGTATTTCCTCTATTTTATCATTAGTTTCTTGGGGAGAAAGATGATTGTGCAGTTCTAAAGACATTTGCACATTTTGCCTAGCTGTCAAGCATTTGAGCAAATTGTGAGCTTGGAAAATATAGCCGATGTCGCGGCGGACTTTAACTAATTTATTTTTCGGCGTTCCCCGCAATTCTTGGTCGAGAATTTTCAGACTACCTTCTTGGATCGATCGCAAAGCTCCAATCAAGGTTAGCAATGTTGTTTTACCAGACCCCGAAGGCCCTGTCATCAGCACGATTTCGCCCGGATAAATGTCGAGGTTGATGTCAAATAATGTCTGTTTGCGAAGTTGTCCTTCACCGAAGGAATGATTGAGATTTTTAATTGAGACAACTGGTACATTGTTCATGGTAATGGCTAGATTTAACAAGATATAACTAATGCTATATACAGCAGATTCCACGTTTATGAAGTACCCCCGCCTATCGTTCTATCCCCGTAGGGAAACGGCGAAAGCGTTTGTCCCTACACTTAATCAACCTGGAATACGCTGTTTAGCAACAGCCCAGGCTCATATGCGATCGGGATCGATTCCCTGCGATCGCAAATAATATCATGTGCGATGATTAACCATAATATCCCGGTCGGGGCGGGTTTTTGAGATTGGAGATTGTTGGAAGGTATTGTTGGTGAGGGGAGCCCCTACAAAAATCGCGATCCCTCGACCGGACATGATATAAGTCGCCAATCGCTCTTTTTGTTCTCGTTCGCGATTGGGCCGTTCTCGTTGGGCGTCGGCCCGTTCGCGTTCTTGTTCAGCGTGCAGGCTTTCCACCCTAGCTCGCTCGCTCCCCGTCAGCAACAAATTTCCCTCGCTATCCCACCAGCGCAACCAATGCTGTGTCTGATTTTGATAGCTACCTGACCATACACCCAACTCTACTCCCATCAGCTCGATCGGGTAATGCCCGCGATCGTTCGGTTCCAAACGCCGATACCCACCCAACATACTATTTCTGTGCGAGTGCGCCGATATGGATGGTTTTGGGAGTATATTGCCAAGAATGCTTTTTGTCAACCTCTTTTACTGGACTGGCGCTCTAAAATTAAGTCTACTCGTGGAGCTGCCAAGCTCAAAGCCTGGGAATGTTGCCGTTCAAGATGGCAGGAAAAAGTCCCTAAATCAAGAACACCAAGACGCGGGCTGGCACTGCGTACCTTACCGCGAAAGATAGTGTAAAAATTGATTTTTTGCATAGTTCCTGACTCTGAAAGCGCGATCGCATGGCAGTAGCAAAGTCAGCGATCGATCGCCCCATAATTAAACGGAACTTCCCCCGCGAGCTCTTACAGCGGATTGCAAGTGAGTAGAGAAACATCCGCTGCGGCTACCCAACCGATGAAAAGCCATGTTTTACCGGGAATTGGGTAATATTAGCTGCGGCTACTTGGTTGGCAACATAGTCCATCACCACCGGCTGCATGAAGAAACGCGCCGCCTTTTTTTCAATTAAAGAGCGCTCTTGGAGAGATTCCAACACCCCTAACAGTTTTTGCGGTGATAGCGAGCGGAGGAGGTGCGATCGCATTTCTGCAAATGAAGCCGGTTTGCCATTAATCGCTAGCCATTCGATCGCTTCTTTTTCTTCCTCTGATAAACCTTTAAGCTGCTGTTCAAAAACCTGGCTAATTTTGCCAAAAATTCCGATATTTTGATTCAAAAATTCCGTAATGCCCCCATCAAATAAATTGCAAATACTTGCAGAGACGAGATTTAATAACAATGGATTGCCACCGTAGTAATTAGTTAATCTGCTACATAGCGGTAGTGATTCACAGCGGCTGCACTCGACGGGTGATTGGCAGCAGCATCCTTTGGATTGAAAGATTGCCTTTGCATCTGTTGGTTGCAAACCTGTCAATTTGAGCGAGCGCAGGGGTAGAGTTTGGCCTTCTTTATGGGCTAACCATGTCGGTTTTTCACGGGCGGTGAGGATTAAACAGCTTTGATGGATGCTGTCTCCCAGACATCGAAATAGCTGCCCGTAACCCTCATATCCCGATCGATAAGTAGTGCCATTACTGTTGCTGAGGATTGATTCGACATTATCGAGAATTAGCAAACAGCGGTGCTTTTTCAAATACTCCATCAACCGCAAGATACTGCGGTCTATCGTATCTGGTAGGGGCGATACTTCTGTGTTTTCTTGCTGGTTAGAAAAGAATAGGATTAACTCTGCTAACAAGTCTTGGATGGGTGGGGTATTGCGGAGACTGCGCCAAATCGCAAACTCAAACTCATTTTGAATTTGTTGTGCCAGCTTCACGGACAAGCTGGTTTTACCCATCCCAACCATGCCGACAATCGTCACCAGCCGGCAGCGTTCTGCTAAAATCCAGTGCTTGAGGGTTGCGAGTTCTTCCGTGCGTCCGTAGAAAACAGAAACATCGGGTGCTGTACCCCAATCAATTCGATTTTGGATAGCGCTACGCGCCGCTACGCTAGAGGATTGTGGATTTTCGATTAGATGCTGAGTGCTAATTGCAGCATCCGGTTGAGATAGCTGATAATCACTGGCTTCAAGTTGGAGGTTAAAAGCCGTGTAGCATTGACGGAGGGTACTTTTATCAACCCCAACTTCACAAGCAAAGACCTTTCTGAGGGTATCAGAGTCTAAGCCAGTGCGAAAGCTTAAGGCTTCAAAGGTGTAACGTTTGTCAAAATTGTCGCGACTTTCGGCTTCAGATTTTGCATCTTGAAGTTTCTTCAATCCTTGAAGCGTCAGGATTACACCGCGTCTGCGGCTGCCTTTTTGCGGATTCATAGGAAGGTTCTCCGTTTTTTAAATACGCTGATAAAACACGTGAAACAACCTGCCTGTGCTATACAGGCCAGATACACCCTTCTGTGAATAGACTTCTTGCCAAAGTCAGTCTTTAAAATGTTTCAAGGCGAAAAATATGGGGTTATGTACCAATCGACAAAGTTTTTATTTGAGCGCTTCACCTATCTAAGGTCTTTTTTAAAAAAGTCTAATCTTAATAGATAGTTACAAAAGTGAGATGAAACTTGTCCAGATTGTTAAGGGAAGTTAAGGTTGGAAGACTGACTAGAGTAGAGGCACAATGTTTATTTTTAAATTATCATAATTTTGGGATTCCGAAGTTAAGAATTTTTGCCGAATTTAAGGAAGTTAGTACCAGCTAGTCAACAAAGAGGTAGTGGCAGTTAACCGCTCAGGAGATAATTGCTCAATGAGTGCGATCGCGAGTCTGCGAATATCGGTGGCTCGGTGTCATGGATAGTGGCGCTTGCCTATGTCTAAGCCAATTTTACTCAGAGGAGCGGGTTTCTCGATTCAAGCAGCGATTGAGTAAATCTCTTGCAGCGATCGCAATTGTCATTATTTTTGTCAATCCTAAATTAATCACAAGATCAAGTATTTTGTCAGACTGTCAGGAAGATCAGCGGCGACCTTCATTCCAGTTTAAATTAGCCGAAACCCTTACTATTTATTGGTTTTGGAAATAAATGACATAAAATTCTTAAGTTCGTTTTTCAAAGCCTTAACTTGGCTAAATTCGGTTGCCATTCAGCAGTGAAAAGGACAAATTGGATTTACGAACACACCACATGGAAATAAGCAAGGAAAAATTTTATATGGTATCAGCACTAATGAATCCAGTACACACAGAATCTCTGCGTCAGCAAATCATCAAAAAGGTGCAACGAGCTAGCAAAGCTTATGTACAACGCGCCCAAGCTGGTGAGTTCGATCCTACAGGAGGCGTTTCTGCACCTTATACTTGGTGGAATATCTGGTCTCTAGGTCCCTACCTCAGCCCTCCTCCTCCTGCTCCTGGGGGCGATCCTACAGCTTATAAGCCACTCTCAAAAACACCCGATGGTCAAGTATTGCCAACTGAGACTAAGGCTTTCGTCGCCACGATTATATATCTCAACCCCGACGAAATTCTTTCTCCCAATAACCTACTTAGCCCGGGTACTGTGCTGTCAAATTTTGGTCTGCCTTATGAGATTACTTATAATACAGCCAACCTTTCAAACTGGAACCTTGCAGATTTGGATGTTGATGATGAAAATGTCACCAATCCTACAAGACGCGGTCATCTAACTCCTGGTGCTAACTTCTATGTTGACATACTAGAATTTGCCTCGCTCACTGACGGGCTGATGGAAATGAACATCACAGCACGTCTTTTGGGTGATAACGATGGGAGTAACCCTAACGCGCCGCAATTCGCTGCCTTTGCCAATTGGGTTTACGACTTTAACGACAGAGAACTAGAAAATGCCTTCATCAAGGGTAATCATCCTTCAAATCCGCTCAAATTCCTTGTTTACTCAACAAAAAAACCTGATAGCAACTAACAGGTAAATGCCCAGGATCGAGTCCAGTTAGACTTTTCCTGGGCAAGTAACGGAATCGGAATAATTACGGAATTGATATTTGAAACACAAAGAAAAAGTTAAGGATTTAATATGCCACTAATACAAGAAAATCAGTGGGGAGAAATAGTATCACCGGGTACTCTGGAATACAGTAACCTTACTAGCTGCATGACAGTTACTTGTATATGCAGTGATGGAACAATCGCTGGAGGTCATGCTGTCTTGATCCCTTATGCTTTTGCCTATATCATTTCTCAAGTTGGGGAATTAGTGAAAGGGAAGAGAGTTAAGCACATCTGTATTATTGGAGTTGATACCTGGTCAAATAAAGAGGAATTGCAACAGATTCACGCTCGCATGATTGACTATATTTGGCAGGATGATTCCCTAACACCTGAGCAAGAGAAACTCTATCTCCAGTACATAATTGATGATGGGATGGCAAAAGCAGTGAAGGCAATTTTAACAGCATCAGGAGCAACAAATTTTTACACATTAAATATTGATGGCAAAAGTAACAAGGTTAAGTTTGTCGGTAACGCTCAAGATAAATCTGTCTTGGTTAAAGTTGATAAGGTTAACAAAAAGACTCTATCTTACGGTTATTAAATTCAGCAAATGTCAAGATATCGATATATCTTGCTTGCTAAAAAAATATTAGCAGATTTGGGTTGCTTTTATTGAGTAACAAAAAACTATGACAAATTTAGAAGAAATTAAAAACCTCAAACAATCTATAGAAGCCGAATTACTAAGGCGACCGGGCGTGACTGGTGTAGATATTGGCTACAAATATGTGAATGGAGAGAGAACTGATGAAATTGTAATTCGTGTGTATGTAACAAAAAAGAAAATTCTTGCATCCTATGAAGCAATTCCTCGCGAAATTCATGGTATCAAAACTGATGTAATTGAATCGACGTTTGATGCTTTAATATCAACAGTCATAACTGAACTAATAGCAGATAGTGAAATAAATCTCCCTTACTACAATACATTAGTTGGTGGTATCAGTATTGGCCCATATCGAAGCACTAATCGCATCCTCTATTTTGGGACATTAGGAGCTATTGTCGAGGACAACAATCCTCCTTATAACCTGTTGGCATTGAGTAATTACCACGTTCTACTAGCAGGTAATATCAATCCACTGATCAATGAGATTGAGATCGGCCAACCAAGCCGAAGAGATGGTGGTAAATATCCAGATGATATCTTTGGTGTAGTCATGCGAGCCGCTTTGAAAGATGGTGGTTCTGTTGATTGTGCCACAGCCAGTATTAGAAACAGCCGTGCTGCTGAAGCCAAAATTGAACAGATTGGCAAAGTTAAGGGAACAACAAGTGCAATTTTGGGTATGCAGGTGCGCAAACGCGGTCGTACAACAGGGCTTACCTACGGTATTGTTGATGGTTGTCATGCCACAGTGCAAATTAACTATCCCGATCCCATAGGAGCTATCACCCTTACCGATCAAATCACGATTGTCCCAGATCCGAAAAAAAGTGCAGTTTGGACAGAAGAAGGTGATTCAGGAGCGGCGATCGTGATGGCGGGATCTGATGATGAGGTTTATATAGTTGGTTTGCACGTTTCAGGTAATAGTGATGGTTCACGGGGTACGGCAAATCATATTGATGCGGTAGAAAGGGCGCTCAATGTTAAGGTTGCCACTTTTAAAGATTGGCGCAGGTGAAGTCTAGAAGGCAAGGCACTTCAAAGGCACTGACAACGAATCAGTCTTTGCAAGATCAATTTCTAGAAACTGTAAATTCCTTAGCAAGGTGTGTTTGAGAAGGATGTACTAAGACTAATACGCCTAGATTTTTCAAGTAATAGACCAGTCATAAATCAATCGAAGGGAGAATTTTGATCGATGAAAATTCAGCTAATAGCTTATGAAATTGATACCCACGATCCAACCAAGTTGAATGATATCCTCCAGGCAAAAGGCATCCAATACGATGAGATGTCGGAAGAGGACTATTTCACCTGTCAAGCTAACGAGCTAAAAAATAAGATTCAAGGCCAGGTTGTCAAATACCTTAACGACGATACTCTAACTATCTTTATGGCACCAGAATTTTACTTTAAATATCGCAATGGGCTGCCATATCAGAGAACAACTTTCTTCAATAAGTTGGAATATCTGCAGGCTATCAGTATGGCTTTCTCTGAAGTAATGATTGTGCCTGGTTCGATCTGGTGGAGCGAACCAACTAAGGATGCGCGTAAAGTCATCGTGCATAACACTGTGCCGATTTTATTTGCTGGCAATATAATCCATACATGGCAAAAGGAGCGCCTCTCTCGTCTGGATGGCTTGAACAAGGGACCCCAGGTATGGGATCGAGATGAAGAAGATTACAAACGAATCCTGGATTCGAGCCAAACGCCATTCTTCCAGATCAATTTCAAGAACGACCCTACAAAACCTATTCTGTTCGGCATTGAGATCTGTCTGGATCACCTGACGCTAGATGATCCTCCAAATACGTATGGTGTCATGAGAACTAAATATCTTGAGAATTACCAAAACTTAAATCAAGGAGTGGGTGTAGATGTTCATCTACTGGTGGCAGCTGGAATGCCTTTGCAGAAAGAGAACATTGTTGCTAGAAATAACGGTGTTCTTTTCAGATCCGATGGCGGTCAAGGAATGAAAAGATCAAGCTGCGTAAAGATCCTCCGTTACGGCGCAGATCCTGTTCAGGAACTCCAAAAATGGAATCCGACTTTGGATGCACAGACACCTGGATACATTGAGCAAGATCCAGACAACCGTATTGCCATCTACCCAGCCATACAGCTATAGCCTGTTTAAGGAGAAGATGAGCGCCTTAGTGTAAAAGTAATCGTTACTCCTAGCAAAGGAAGTCACTAATATGACTCAGCAATATTTCTCAAAAACTTTCAATGAAGTTAGCATTTACTGGCGCATCGCCGATTTTAACGATGGATTTGAAGTCAAGGTATTTTTAAGTGGTGATGAATTGTGTAGCGGTTTATTACACAACGACAACAACCAAATTCCATTTCGTGCAAAACCTGGGTATCGTGGCCCTTATTATCTTCTCAGAGGGAGATTTAAATTCCAACATGATACGGAGGGAAACCCTGTATTAAGTCTCGATATTATATGTGAACCATCTATCAACCAAACCGATTACATTTTATATCCAACCGATGCCAAATATCCCATTGATATCATTGAATCAAAGGCATCAAGTAAACCAATTGATCTCAGTCAGTCAGAGGAGCCAAATGAGCCTCCTCAACCAATTGATATCATTGAACCTGAAGAACCAAGTCAGCCAATAGAACCAATCCATATTGACAATCCAGTATATGAGGAAAAGCCAGTACATATCGTTAATCCTGTTCCAGAAACATTACCAGAAACAGTACTTGTAAACAGTGGAGAACAGCAAGACCTCTTTCCTTTTGTTTATCTGCATACTTGGTCAGAAATTAAGCCGGATGAACTACAGAAACGTTTTGTCAAGTACGATCCGACAAAAGTACCGGATAAAATCAAATATGGTAAAGATGGTAAAGCTGGCTATCTATATGAAGAGTTAGTTAAGCTAGACAATAATGCTCGTTCTGACATCGAAAACGAGGCGAACAATTTTATTAAAGGGGGAACAGCAAAAAGTGGTAAATCTTATCAAGGTCAATTCCTGCAAAGTGTTAATGACTTACCAGGATATATAAAATTCTTTGCATTGCTTTACACATGGTTGCGTCATCAAAGATGTATTGATTTAGCAACAATCAAGTTCCATATTAAAAAGGTTCTACATATAAGTAGCTGGCATGATATCAAAGAATACGTCAAAGGTCACAGTCGTCATCTACCCGAACTGATTGGAGAGAAGATTACTGACAATACAGAGGGTGCTATCACAGATTACATGATTGCAAAAGATAGGGTATGGCAGAATTATTTTGCTTTGACTATCATCCCTGAATATCGCCCACGTCTCTTAGAAGAACTCACCAAGACTTTGGTGATGTGTCATCTAATTGAGAAAATTGCTGAAGATGATGAACATTGCCATCCAGGAAGTAGAATTATTACGACTGAAGAGATTCTAGAAGCAGCAAAAGCTACAATTGTATTGCCCAAAGATATCTTTCCTTTACCGCCAGCAAGTCAAGGTGAATCCCCATCAGAATCTAAACCAGCCGGATGGATTGAACCTTATGCCATAGGAGATTTACAGCTAGTTAGACAACGGTTACTGAGATATGAACTGGGAGAAGTAGCTCATATTGAAAACGTTTTAAAAGGGGAGCGAAAAGAGACTACCCAAAGAAAACTAAATCGAGTTAATGAATCGGTAACCAACGCCAGCGAACAGTTAGAAGAGATTGACACCGATATTCAAGGTACTAGAGCAGATCTATTAACCGAAACCCGAAAAACTCTGGCTCAAGATAAAATTACCACTACTTTCAACGACTTGAAAGCTACCTATGGCTCGCCAACAATCGTCACATACACAGGTTCGTGGTCTGTCGGAAATGCACCCGCATCAGAAAACCCATATCTAGAAAACGTCACTAATTTTGCTAAAAAAATCACGACCAGCACGGCAAATCGCATTGCTAGATATGTCAGCCAAGTGCGGACATTCAGCACCTTAAATGAGGCTGAAGAAATCGTTATCCACGCCTTTGACAATACAGAAATTACGAGCAATGTCATAGGTATCTATCGCTGGGTGAACAAGATTTATCGAGTCCATGTGGTGAATTACGGTCATCGTCTGATGATTCAATTCCTGCTGCCAAATCCGGCTCAATCCTACATTAGGAATTTGTTTCAGCTTAAAGGTATCTCTCTTGAGCCACCAATTAGTCCAGATAAACTGAATCTGAAATCTTACTCAGATGTCAAGAGAAAGGATTACGCTCAACTAGCGACAATCTACGATATCCAACCACCACCAATTGAAGTTAAAATTATTCCAATAGCGTTTAAAGATGGAGAGCCTATCAATTTGAAAAAAATACCCATTCCTGAAGGCTACAAAGCTGATTCTGCTTGTGTTGCTGGTGTTTTTTCCAATGACGCTGAACTGAAAGGATTTGTTGGTAAAGAAACCTTTACTCTCAACGCATCTACTAGGCAGCTCGACAGCTTAACAATGAATCAAGAAGATTCGGCGATCGCTGTCTCTGTGATGTGCAATAGCGAGGAAACAAATAAAAAATATTGTGTAACTATTGAAGTTAAATGCACTCTGACTTCTGAAAAAAATGAGGAATGGCAAATAAAAACCTATAACGCCATTCAGGAAGGGTATCGCCAACAAAAAGCGGAATATTACGAACGTGCCGGAGTAGAAAAAACCGAAATTGGGTCGCACAATCCGCTAGAAAACCGCCAAATTGAAAACAACGAACTCAAAAAAGGTTGCACAAAGCAACTTTTACAGCAGCACTTGCAACTTGTGGGTACTTCTGAAAATAATGCGATCGCTCAACTAAGGTATATCCAATTTTTTGAGCAAGCTTTTGAATGGGATGAGATGACCTATCAATTTTCCCCGCCTTTGCAGGAACAAGTAAGCCCTGAAGAATTTACGGTAACAGCCTTAAATTATTACTCAGGTACTGATTCTATCTTCACTAATTTTCTGCAAGCAGAATCCGCAAGAGTGCTGCTACCTGTAAGACCTAACTATACGATGCTGGTCTTATATTACCTGTCTTCAGGGATGATTTGGTCAGGGGAAAATTCACTCACCCCAACAAACGAGAAATATGTCTCAGTTGTCAACGAACTCAAAACATTACCAAAGCTAGATTGTGAGTGCAAGTATGTCAGCAAGCCGTGGGAAATTACAATTCCTACCTCGATGATTATGCTGCAAGATAGCTCGAAACTGCCGCAATTTCCAGTAGTTTTATGAGGTAAAAATTCATGTTCAATCTACCTATCCCCCCTCTGCCCCTTCCTCGTATGGGTTTAACTACACCCGTTGCTTTACCTGTTGGTACTGTTGTTGCTTTTGCCGGAAAGATTGCATCATTTGCCTCAGATCCACCATCAGAGTACACAACCAACATTGAAGCACTAGGTTGGTTGCTGTGCGATGGAACACTGCGCGAAAAATCTAAATATCCCGAACTCTTTGCAGTTCTCGGATACCTTTATGGGGGTGAAGGTGGCAAATTCAAGCTACCAGATTATCAAGGGCAATTTCTCAGAGGCGTTGATGGCGGTACTAACAACGATGATCCAGACGCATCAAGCCGCAAACATCCCGATCGTAGTAATAATAAGGATAACAACAATGGGGTTGGTTCGCGGCAGGAAGATGCACTACAAATTCATCAACATTCATACCAACTTGTCAACGAGATAACTGGGAGGTTGGGGGAGAATAAGGCTGCAATGCTTGTAGAAAAAGCTACTACTTTTACAGCCCTACCGCTGGATTCAGAAGCACGTACCAGTAAGGAAACCCGTCCCAAGAATGTATACGTTTATTACATCATCAAATATACTTATGGCTGATTATTTGGGGAGGGTAATTCCGCAGTTTGACTCGATGCGATCGCTCTCCTCACCTCTTTCTCTGCGTCCTATAATAAATCTTACGATCGAAATCGATCCATCAACCAAGCACCTACCTGAGATTGATCCTGCGTTCTACTTAACTGCAACGCTTCCTCTAACACAGACATTTGCAAACCTGGTAATACACCAGAAGAGGTAATTCTTTTGCTACCACCGTCTGCGATCGCCCCTCAAATCATTTATCCTGAGCGATTTCTGCGACGGGCTGCGCCTACGCATTTTTTCTCGTTACTGATTGTCTCTCTTAAAGTACGATCGCCCATTATTGTGGTCAAGTTACCAATTCCCTCCGCTACGCTGCGCCCATTACCAAATTTAAAATATATCTGCCGGATCGGCTGCCTGCAATTTCCTCACCGCGATCGCCCCCGATGCACCACACATAATTAGCGTCATTACAAACACAGTTAGAGCTTTTGCCGCAGTCATGTACATCGGCAAACTTGTAGCATTTCTCCCTAAATTGTACAGCACCAAAGAAACTCCAAACCCCGGCAAATAACCGATAACTGCGAGAATCAAAGCTTCTTGAAAAACCACGCTCAAAAAGTAAAAATCCTTATATCCCATCGCCTTCAGCGTCGCGTATTCCGGCAAGTGGTCGGTAACATCGGTATAGAGAATTTGATAAACAATCACGATGCCGACGATAAATCCCATAGCCGCGCCGAGAGTGAAAACAAAGCCGATCGCGGTACTTTCTTCCCAATATTTTCTTTCAATTTCAACGAACTCTGCTTTAGTAGAAATTCGCACGTCATTCGGCAAAGTTGCCCTCATTTTTTCCACAACAGCTTGAACGTCGGTTCCCGGCTGCAAGTGAATAATTCCTATATCAATTAAACCTTTCGTTCGGCGCGATGCAAAAATTCGCAGAAAGTTCAAATCGCTAGTAACCAGATTGCCATCAGCACCGAAAGATGCTCCTAAAGTAAATAACCCCTTGACCGTAACGCGGCGGTTGTCAACTTCAGTTTCAACAACTTTTCCCTGTTTGAAATACTCTGCTACTGGCCCAAACTCTGGGCGGGAAGCTTGGTCAAATAAAACCACATCCGAAATTTTGATTTTGTCCAAATTATTTTGGATTTCAGGCAGCTCAAAGATGGGATGAGCGGGGTCAAAACCGATTACCATCAATTGCCGAGTATTTCGCTGGTTGGGATCGGGGTTTTTCCACAATCCAAAGCCTAAATATACCGGACTAATTGCTGTAACGCCGTCAAAACTCAAGGCTTGATACAAGCGACGCTGGGGAAAACTTTTCATGGCTATTAAAGCCGTAGATTGAGTGCTGGTGATAAAAATATCCCCTTTTAATTTAGCGTGAAAGGTGATCGAACTTTCAAAAAGCGCGTCTCTAAACCCGAACTGCATAAACATTAGCAAGTCGGCAAAGCCAATGCCTGCTAATGCGACGGCTAAGCGCATTTTTTCGCGGGTTAACTGTGCCCAAGCTAGCGGTATTTTGCCCATAATAGTCAATCAATTTTAGATTTTAGATTTTAGATTTTAGATTTTGGATTTTGGATTGAATAATTTTAGGATTTAAGAATGGGTGTTGAGAAACCGGGTTTTTTACCCTTATTTGATTCACACCCTTAATCTCGTTAAAAAACCCGGTTGCTTGATTCCCCATGCGTAAGTCCTGTCCAGGTACAATTTAGATGTCTATTTTAACTTCAACCTGTAAGTTTGTGAACGATGCAACTTTCTTGCTCGATTCCGGATCGAGGCGAATTCTTACTTCGATAACTCTCGCGTCGGTGTCGGCGGCGGGGTCTGTACTAAGGACATCTTTTTTGCTGATTTGTTTGCCGATGCGAGCGACTTTTCCTTCCAAAGTGCCTGCAAAAACGGGGCTGCTGATGGTAGCGCGCTGGCCGTTTCGCACTTTGCCGATGTCGGTTTCGTAAACTTCTGCTACGGCGTACATTTGATCGGTGCGGCCTAGTTCTACGATGCCATCTTGAGTGTTGATGCGTTCTCCTTGTCGGGTGTGAACTTTGAGGATGGAGCCGGATACGGGTGCTTTTACGTAGCTTAAGTTTAAGTCTACTTGAGCTTTTTGTTTGGCGGCGATCGCACTTTCGACGGCTGCTTGGGCGGCTTGCACGTCTTCGGCACGGACTTCACCAATTTGGTCTAGATTTGCTTTGGCTTGATTGATTTGTTCTTGGCCTGTTTCTGCTTTTTGTTTGAGTATTGCTTCGGCTTGATTGATTTGTTCTCTACCAGTTTCTATCTTTTGATTTAAGGTGGCTCTGGCTTGGTTTATTTCCTGCTTGCCTGTTTCTAACTTGCGTCTGAGATTGGCGCGGGATTGATTGATTTCCTGCTTGCCTGTTTCTACTGTTTGTTTTAGTGTGGCTTTAGTTTCGACTATTTGCTCTTGCAGTGTTTGCACGGTTTTTTCTAATATCGCTTCAGCTTCTCTGACTTTTTCACGAGCCGTATCTGCAGTTAAGCGCTTTGTGTCATAAACTGAAGCAGAAATTGCACCTGTTTCGGCTAGTTCTTTGTTACGTTGTTGCTCGGCTTCGGCATTTTTCAATTCTGCTTTGAGGCGATCGACTGTAGCGTTTTGAGAGGCAATTTCGCCGCGCAATTGAGCTTCTAGCCTAGCAATTTTGGATTGCTGTACTTCAGTTTCTCTTTGGAGTTGTGCCTCAAATTTGGCAAGATTAGCTTGTTCGGCTTCGGTTTCTCTTTGGAGCCCGGCCTCGAATTTGGCGACGTTAGCTTGTTCGGCTTCGGTTTCTCTTCGCAGTTGAGCTTCTAAGCGGGCGACGTTAGCTTGTTCGGCTTCGGTTTCTCTTTGGAGTTGTGCTTCAAACTTGGCAACTTCGGCTTTCCCGGCACCTATTTGACCTGTTTTTGCGCCTGCTTGAATTTTCGCTAATTCTGCTTGTTTGACTTTGACTTCTTTGTCGGCTTGTTGGAGGATTGCTTGGAGCCGATCGCGCGTATCGAGAACTGCTATGATTTGTCCTTGACTGACTCGATCGCCCTCTTCCACCTGCAACTGTTCGATCCTCGCTCCCTCCGAAGCCGAAGGGGCCGACAATTTGATTACTTCTCCCTGCGGAGTCAGCCTACCCAAAGCGGTAACGCTGGTGCGGGTGGAGGCTGGACTTGCAGCAGCCGTGGCAGCGGCCACCTTTAACTCTTCGGCTTTTCTAATTTCAGATACTTGCCAAAAACCGACTCCTGTGGTAATAAGAGTGGCAGCGATCGCTAAACCGATGACTCCTCGCCCTGGGGGTTTTAAAAATGATTTATCCTTAACCCGTGATTCCTTTCCCATGACTTATAAAGTAGGTGATTTCCTAATTAAGTTTTTTCCACCCACGGTGAAGTATTGTAAACAAATTGCAGCTATTGAGGGAAATCAAAAAGCACCTCGGTCATGTAATGTTCTGCCCAATCTTGACCGAAAGCTTTTTCGAGTACGCGACGGGTTTTGTCGTTTTGCTGCTGCTGGGTGCAGTAGTAAATTTGAGCCTCGATAATTTTCGATTCTTCCTCCGCACAGACTGGTTCGGAAGCTACTGCTAGTTTGCAGTGAATTTCAACGTAGGATTCAACTATGTTCAGAAATCTGCTTTCTTCTTCGATAGACTCTGGCCGTACAAACAGACAAAATTCTGAGAAAATATCCCCCCATTCAGGAATTTGGCGGGGACAAGAAAAGTGGTTGACCGGCAAATTTTGCAGTCGAGCTCGGTAGGTTTCCGACAAAGTTCGACTGGAATTGAGGGGAGAAAGGTCTGCGATCGCCGCGCTAATTTGCCCTTTGCCTGCTACGATATCCGTACCGAACATCGGCAAAGCATAATTCTGTCTCGGAAACATCACGCAGTGCAGGATATCCAGCAGCGGTCCGACTTTAGCGAGTTCTAGGTGTATTTTGCGGAACTGGGGCGTTTGATAGCAGCGGTTTTCAATGATCAGTTTTTCTCCTTCCAAGCGCCCTTCCACGTATCCCAACTCAGCGGGCAGGTAGTAGGGTTCAAGGTCGAGATAGCGGTGCCATACTGCTTCCATCCGGTCTGCTAACTCGCGGATGAGGTAGTGCTGTTGCTCGCGCAGGGAAGGCTTGGATATTTCTAACATTCCTATTTATCGGGCGATAGCTTAATAAAACTTGATTCTACTGTTGCAGGATGCAGGAAAAAAGGTAGATACTTTTAAGGATATCAGCAGATCGACTTGCCGATCGAGCAAGTTTTACAGGAGATGAGTGTATGTTTGGTCTGGGATTGCCCGAATTGGGCATTATTGCGGTAGTCGCTATTCTAATTTTGGGGCCCAAGAAAATTCCTGAGTTGGGAAATGCTTTGGGAAAAACGCTGCGGAGTTTTAAGGAAGGGGTAGGTCTAGCTGATGATGAATCTGCCCAGAAGGAAAATGAGAAGGAGGAAGAGGGGCAGCCGAAGGTTTAAATAACATTTGCAGTCAGTAACGCCCTCCGACCGATTTTTATGAGGACGGACGTACTAACTACAAAACCTACTATTAATTACTGTTCGGGAAATTTTCCTTCTCTAACTTCTAGGGAATAATCTTTGACAGCTTGGGTAATTGTTTCTCGCAAATTGGCGTAAGCTTTCACAAAAGGGGGCTGCTTTTGTGAAAGTCCCAACAAATCAGAAGTAACTAAAACTTGTCCGTCGCAGTGCGGCCCGGCGCCGATACCAATGGTGGGAATAGTTAGTTTTTGGGTAATTTGAGCGGCTAAGTCTGCGGGAATGTGTTCTAGCACGATCGCAAAAACGCCTGCTTCTTGAAGCGCGATCGACTCTGCTATGATGCGATCGGCTGCTTGGGCCGTTTTTCCTTGTTTTTTGTAGCCGAGTTGGTGTACCGACTGCGGAGTTAAACCAACGTGGCCCATCACCGGAATTCCGGCGGATGTTAGCTGCGAAACTGTGGCGGCCATTGCTGGATATCCACCTTCTAATTTTACAGCTTGAGCGCCAGTTTCTTTCAAAACTCTCCCGGCCGAGTGGATGGCTTGCTGGGGACTTTCCTGATAGGTTAAAAACGGCAAATCGACAACAATTAATGCTTGTTGAACACCGCGACGCACTGCTTTAGCGTGGTGCAGCATTTCATCGAGAGTGAGGGGCAGTGTTGTCTCGTAGCCCAATATGGGCATTGCCAGAGAATCGCCGACTAGGATGATATCTACCCCTGCTAGATCTATGAGTTGGGCGATCGCATAATCATAAGCTGTCAGCGCGACAATTGGTCGCCGTTGTTGTTTCCACTGAATTAATTGATGAGTCGTGACTGACATTTTAGTGCAAAAATATAATATTATCTCCCGCTATTACTTATGATATCAAATTCGGGCGATCGCAGGTTATATAATTTATCATGATGCTATTGAAATCGCTTAAGAGTCAAACTTTTGTTCCAGCCGAGGGGGACTAAGAGTAAGATGAGAAAATTATATAAATTTTATACGCGAATATAACTTTGCATTCCCTCAGCAGACAAAACAATCAACTCCTGATTTTTCAAGTCCCCTTCTCAACCCAAATCTTCCTGGATAATTAAGCCGAGTCAAGCTTCTTCTCCTGCGGGACGTTCTACACAACCATACCTGCCTTCTCGTCCAGCTACGGCAAGAGTAACATTTTTGAACAGACGAAATTTTCTGGTTCCTATTGCTGTATTTCCTTGGATTTCACCAACAAGGGTTAAACTTAACTGAGCGATAATACAATTCAGGGTACATATTTTATTTTTAAATAATATATGTAACTGAGAGCGCTGTTGTTATTTATTGTTGAATTTGGGTTGACAATTGTTGCAAATTAATAGCAAAAATGCTCTCTAATTATTGAGTTGCGAAGCTTCTGCCATTCTTGTTTAGAAACATCTGCACGAGTTTTGTCACCCGATGGATCGCGGATATCCCAAATTGTATCTGCAATCCGATCGAGCGATCGCGCATGAGAACGATAATCGAAGTCCCAGAAAGCATCACCGACGCAATCTCCTTGTGTAGTAATCATTTCTCGATCGACTGTACTGCGAATAGCATTCCATTCGCGGATGTAGGCGGAAGCATCGTCAGATCGCAATTTGCGACCTCCTAATTGAGGATTCACTCTATAAAAAAACCAATCCGTAAACCTATCCACAGCTTGAGTGCGTGATTCATAATCGCGCGCTGTAGCACTATCTAGATTGGAACCACCCAGTACAAGCGATATAGCTAATGCACACACCCCTAAAAACTTCGATCTTGACTTAATTGAAAGTGATTTAGTTAGCACGATTAAACCCAATAAAAATTATGAATTTCCCCAATATAGCTGGCGATCAATCTTTCATTGCCATCCATCTCTAGAACAAGAAATTCCTCCTGTTTTAGGTACGAGAGTAGATAAACACCAATAATTTTTACCATCAAACACAACGCCTTTTTTGATATATTGTAAGTCAGAGAGAGGTTGCCACGGTCGCTCGATATTAGACTCGTCATAATATCGATATTGTTTTCCCTTGACCTCTAAACCCTGATCCGTACCTCCCAACCAATAACGACCTTCTTGAATTATGTTTGATGACGAGTTTTGTTGATTGCTATCTGTCTTTTTCTCAATCCACCAATTCCTCACAAAACGTTTGGTATTTTCAGAACCTCTTGTCGTAGCGACTATAACTAGCAGTTCTCCTTGTTGATTGATAAACTCAAAACGACAAGGCCCCTCTCCTGTACCAGAACAATCCTTAATCTCTTTATATCCCAAATCAAATAGCTCTTTAACAGAACGATCTCTGAGGTTGGCTTGACCATGTAAGCTTGGCTGCCACCGTTGTTGAATCAGGATTTGACGCGCCTCTTTGTATGGCATACCTTGTTGAAGAGGTATTTTTTTGGGGGGACTTAGAGAATTTTCAAGGCTGACTTGAACTTTTTTATTTAAAGCCTCGATTGTTGAATTTTTCAGTGGATTATTCAGGTAATTTTTTTTACTTGTTGTATCGATGTTTGCACTATTTATGCTGGGAACTTGTTGCTGTGGGGCAGCACCGGCAAAACTTGTATATCCAATAGCGATTAGTCCCATCAATGGTGCAATAATTCTGGTTGTAATAAGAGTGCGATCGCATATCCAACTTTTCATACTCATCGGTTTAAAACCTTTCTTTTTACAGAGTTGTGTAGAGATGACCTCTACTCTAGGAGTTATCTTCGATAAATGCTGCGGTGTAAGGCGATCGAGTCTCACAGTCCACAATTGGAAATATACATTTCGCGTCGAATTGCTGACCATTCACTAATGCCGATCCGATCGCTTTTGGGAATTGGCTGTCCGGTGCGTTGAGGATGGCGGCTGTAAAAAATTGTATCTGCAAGTAAATCGTAGGTTTGTTCGTAGGTTTCGCCGTTAATTGTCGTGAATTCCCATCCTGTATCTCCTGGGGCGGGCCTAAAGCAGACTTCTTGTACCGACTTGACTCGCGGATCGATCGCTTCGCGCAATCTCAGCCATTGATTGCTATATTCGCGATCGCCAGCTTGGAGTTTGCGATTGTTTAACTGAGGATTAACTCTGTAGAATAAGAAATCGGTCAATCGATCGACGGCTTGTTCTCGCGATTCGGCTTTGGCTAGATTGGGGCTGATGAACGCAAGGACGATCGCCAGAGCACCAACCATTGAAAATTTTGAGACAGACTTAATTGATAACGACTCGATTAGCATAGTGATTTAATGTTAATTTCTACCGCCATCCCAACCACCTGAGCACGGGCACAACTAAATAATGACTTACTCCCAAACACAGCCCGATCGCACTTCCCAACAAACCAAAAAACACAATTGAGCCCCAAATTTGCAGCCAGCCGAAGGTAACGTTAGAGAGTGACAAAATCCCAAAGAAACTCCCCGGAAAAATGTTCCAAGCATTCAGAAACAGAAACATTCCCGTAGAGAAAACAGCCACTACCAAAGCGTGAACTAATTGATGGCTCCGCAAACCCATTCCCACAGTCAAAGAGGCGATCGCAAAAGCTCCCAAAATAACCCCCTGCACACCACTAGAAGCTGTTGCTTCCATCCAGCACAAACCCGCCAACAAATAGCCCTGAGCTCCCATCAATCCAGACAGCCAATACTGTTTTTGCTGGCGAAAACTCCCCGCATCCGTCAAACCGATCGCAGTTCCCAATCCCGCAAATCCAAACAGCAGGACTTCCGGCCCGACAGCGAAAGTCATGTTAGGCATTAGTTGCTGCAAACCTTCATTCAGAAAACTGGCAATTTGCGGGCCTAGAGGCGAAGCATAGCCCAAAACCAAACCGCCGATCGCCCCCGCACTTCCCCCAACGCCGCCGAGCACCATTTCCCAGCCAGTATCCAGAGAAGCTACCACGATTTGGGCGATCGCGCCGAACAGCAAAACCGTCAAATTTGCCGTTTTTTGCGCCCCCGCCACCACTGCTTGCCGGCAGAATTCTACAATAGCTTGACCCATTGGGGCGATCGCGATTTTGCCCTTACTCCTAGCATAAATCTCCTGCAAACGCGCCCGAAGATCGCCAGCAGTCGCCGGACGCTGCTGCACGTTCGATCGCACCATATCGTCCAACAAATTCGCCAAAGCCGGACTCACAGATACGATGTGCCGCCACCGCAACTCCCCCGTCATCGGATCTTCAATTTCCGCCGGATACTTCCCCGTCAGCAAGTGAATGCAAGTCCGCCCCAGGGCATAAAAATCCGTTGCCGGCACCACACCGCCGCCCGCAATTTGTTCCGGCGGACTGTACCCGGGCGAAATCAACCGCGTCGAACTCCGAGAATCTTTTCCCACGGATTCGACACCGCCCATTTGTTTAACTCCCCCAAAGTCGATCGCCACCAATTGCAGTCCGCCCAAACCCTTGCTCAGCAAAACTTGGGGCGATTCCGGGTCTCGCAGCATCAAATTTGAGGGTTTAATGTCGCGGTGAATAATCTGACACCTGTGCAACTCCTCTAAAATTTCCACAGCTTGACTCAGCCAACTAAACACCCATTCCTGCGGACATCCTTGAGGGTGCTCGTCGAGAACCTCTTCTAAAGTTTTGCCGTGAATCTTTTCCATTACCAAACAAGGCAGCCGCTTCGCTGCAGGATTTCCATCCCCGCCTGCAAAATTTTGCGTTTGGACGTGGAAATAACCGTCAGGCTCGACTCTCGGGACGCCGGGGTGCTGCAAACGTGCCAAAACCCAAGCTTCTTGCTCGAACAGTTTCAGGGCTTTGGCGGAAGTTTCGAGCAACACTTTCAGAACGCGCTCGGTTTGAGTTTCTGTGTCCCAGACTGTGAAAATTGCTGCAAAACCCCCGGAACCGAGGCTTTCTATAGGCACGTAGCGATTTTTTAGGCGCAGGGGAGCCCCGCAACTATGACAAAAATTGTTGCCCCAAGTCTGAGGGTAGGGCCTTGGGCAATCTGGATTGATGCAGTGGACGGCTTTTGAAGGGGGGTGAGGCACAACCAGAGTAAAAATGGGGCTAAATATCCATAGTAGACTTACGCGCAGCTAACCCAGAAACCCGGTTTTGAGCGAGGTTAAATGGCTGTAACGAGGTATTTGGTTTGAGAGCACAAGTCCTGTCCATATTATGTGCTATGCTGTCGATTTTTGAGTTGGCGGTCTGGAAGTCACGGGATTTTAGATTTTAGATTTTGGATTTTAGATTGCTACACACTCAATTGCAGTTGAGATCGATCGCCCGATCGATCGCAACTGCCAACCACAACTTTAGGTATTTCTAACTAATTACCCTGACCCATTAAGAATTACCCATTACCAGTTATCAATAGTGATTTTTAAGTATTAAATTCTTTACATATAGCGTATTTTTATGCTGTTCTGCTCGCTGCACCCGATTTTTCGCTAGCTCAAAATTCCTCCCCGCTCTGCGATCCCCAGCCTTTCCTCGTACATCCTTCGCCGCTTGCATATTATAAGATATGTTACAAATGTTTTCCTAATGTAAAGCCAAATAAATAATACTTATGATGATTAAAAGAATATTAAAATTTGAGAGTGCCACTTTGTTGATATATTTTTAACAGCCTGCGATCGGGCAAAAAAATTAAGCGAATACTAGGAAGCGAGATATGGCTTACGCGCAAACCCAAACTCAATCAAAGGCTGGGTATAAAGCCGGAGTTCAAGACTATAAACTAACGTATTACACGCCGGACTACACCCCAAAAGATACAGATGTTTTGGCGGCTTTCCGGGTAACACCGCAGCCGGGAGTTCCCCCAGAAGAAGCAGGCGCTGCTGTGGCTGCTGAATCTTCTACAGGTACATGGACGACTGTTTGGACTGACCTCCTGACCGACCTCGACCGCTACAAAGGTCGCTGCTACGACATCGAGCCAGTTCCCGGTGAAGACAACCAATACATCTGCTTCATTGCTTATCCTTTGGATTTGTTTGAAGAAGGTTCAGTCACCAACTTGCTGACCTCTTTGGTGGGTAACGTGTTCGGTTTCAAAGCTCTGCGCGCTCTGCGGTTGGAAGACTTGCGGATTCCCATTGCTTACCTGAAAACCTTCCAAGGCCCTCCTCACGGTATTACCGTCGAGCGGGACAAATTGAACAAGTACGGTCGTCCTTTGCTGGGCTGTACAATTAAACCCAAATTGGGTCTGTCTGCTAAGAACTACGGTCGTGCCGTTTACGAAGTTCTGCGCGGCGGTTTGGACTTCACCAAAGACGACGAAAACATCAACTCGCAACCGTTCATGCGCTGGCGCGATCGTTTCTTGTTCGTTCAAGAAGCTATTGAAAAAGCCCAAGCAGAAACCGGCGAAGTCAAGGGTCACTACCTCAACGTAACCGCCCCCACCTGCGAAGAAATGATGGAGCGGGCTGAGTTCGCTAAGGAAATCAAAACCCCCATCATCATGCACGACTACCTGACCGGTGGTTTCACTGCAAACACCAGCTTGGCCAAATGGTGCCGCCGCAACGGTGTGTTGCTGCACATCCACCGCGCCATGCACGCCGTGATCGACCGTCAGAAGAACCACGGTATCCACTTCCGCGTACTTGCCAAGTGCTTGCGGATGTCCGGCGGCGACCACCTGCACTCCGGTACAGTTGTGGGCAAACTCGAAGGCGAAAAAGGCATCACGATGGGCTTCGTAGACTTGATGCGCGAAGACCACATCGAACAAGACCGCGCTCGCGGTATCTACTTCACCCAAGATTGGGCTTCCATGCCCGGTGTCATGCCGGTTGCTTCCGGCGGTATCCACATTTGGCACATGCCTGCTTTGGTGGAAATTTTCGGCGACGACTCCTGCTTGCAGTTTGGTGGCGGTACATTGGGACACCCTTGGGGTAACGCACCTGGTGCAACTGCTAACCGCGTTGCTTTGGAAGCTTGCGTCCAAGCTCGTAACGAAGGTCGCAACCTGATGCGCGAAGGCGGAGACATTATCCGCGAAGCTTGCCGTTGGAGCCCTGAATTGGCCGTTGCTTGCGAACTGTGGAAAGAAATCAAGTTCGAGTTTGAAGCAATGGATACCGTCTGATGATTTTGGGTTAAAGATTTTAGGTTTGAGATCGCAAACTTGCTGGGAAGTCTTTATCTTTGAAGAAGATTTACAAGTAAGTTTGCATCCAAAATCTAAAATCCAAAATCTAAAATTTGAGGGAGCTGGGGTCAAAAATGGATCTCAAACAAGTTGCGAAAGACACCGCTAAGGTGCTGGCAAGTTACCTAACCTATCAATCCGTGCGGATGGTGGTCGCTCAGTTGAGCGAAACCAATCCTCCTCTGGCAATCTGGTTGAACGACTTTTCCACTAAGGCCAAAATCCAAGACGGAGAAGCTTACATTCAAGAACTGCTGTTGGAAAATCAAGATTTGGGATTTCGGATCATGACTGTCCGGGAGTATCTCGCTCATGATGTAGTGGAATTTTTGCCGGAGATGGTTCGCACTAACATTCAACAGGCGAATATGGAACACAGGCGCCAGCATTTGGAGCGAATCACGCAACTTAATTGGTCTCTCCCTAGCAGCAATCCTGAAAGTTCAATTGATTCTGAACCGAATCTGGATAATTTGTCCAGTTGAGCGATCGACTTGTGCGATCGAACACACACCTTAGAGATACCAAAAATGAAGACTTTACCTAAAGAGCGCCGTTACGAAACTCTGTCTTATTTGCCCCCGCTGAGCGACTCGCAAATTGCCAAGCAACTCCAGTACATCCTGGATCAAGGCTACATTCCCGGCGTAGAATTCAGCGAAAGCTCTGCCGCTGAAATGCACTATTGGACTCTGTGGAAGTTGCCTTTGTTTGGTGCAAAATCACTGCCGGAAATCATGACAGAAATTCAAGCTTGCCGTCAAGAATATCCCCAGTGCTACATCCGCGTGATGGGTTTTGACAACGTGAAGCAGTGCCAAGTGCTCAGCTTCATCGTCCACAAGCCTAACACCAGAGGCTACTAAAGACCGCTTGAATTGTTAGAAGTTCGTTAAGCCAAGTAGAAGCAATTTACCTATTGTTTCTACTTGGCTTAATTTTATTTAAGTCTGGAATATTACACAATAAACTTATTCTGATTTAGATTTATGCCTAGATTTATTTCTCCACCCCTTGACCAACTATCTTCTTTGAGAACGCCTCTGACAAAAGGAGAAAGAAAGGTTTTAGATTTTTTTCTGAAACACTTGCCAGAGGAGTGGGAAATTTACATTCAGCCACACCTTAACGGTTTACGACCGGACTTTGTTTTATTAAATCCCAAAGTCGGGATAGCAGTTTATGAGATCAAAGACTGGGATCTAAATGCGATGCCTTATAGAGTGCAAAATTCCTTAGAAGGCATCCCTGAACTTTGGGCTACTTCCCGCACAGGTGTGGATTTTAAGGTGGCGGATAACCCTATTGAGAAAGCTATTCATTATAAAGATAGCATTTTGAACCTGTACTGTCCGCGACTGGCGATTAACGCTTTAACTGATGGTAAATTTTTATCTATTGTTACCGCTGGTGTCATTTTAACTAAAGCCACTACCAGTGAAATCGAGAGGTTATTCTCCCCTTTTCAACAATATTTCAAGCTTTTAGATGCTAAAGAACAATATTACCCAATTGTTGGTATTGATGCGCTACAAGGAGGAGAGTTAAATAAAGTTTTTCCTTCATCCCGTTGGCGTTCCTCTAAATTTATGAACGCTCAACTGGCCCAGGACTTGCGACATTGGTTGATTGAACCAGATTCTGAGTCAACTCAGCGACAGCCACTTGAACTGAACAAAAAACAACAAGATTTAGTAGCAACTCGCACCGCAACAGGTTATCGACGCATCAAGGGTTCAGCAGGGTCAGGCAAGTCCTTGGTTTTGGCAGCAAAGGCGGCTCTATTATCTACACAAAAGAAAGATATTTTAGTTGTTACTTTTAACATTACCTTGTGGCATTACTTGAGAGATGTAGCTGTCCGCTATCAAATGCCCAAGAAAATGGATACTCAATATATTACTTGGTGTCACTTCCACGAATGGTGTAAGGGAGTTTGCTTGGCTGCAGGATTTAAAAAGGAGTACGATGCACTGTGGGGGGACGGACAAAATATTGATGAAGTTCTGGAAGTAGATTTAATTAATTTAGTCAATGAGGTGATATCACAAGATCGAAAGAAAGAAAAGGAGCAAAGGCAAATCCCCACCTACGATGCTATTTTAGTTGATGAAGGTCAGGATTTTAATCTTGATTGGTGGAATACTCTCCGCAAGGTACGTCGGGACAAAGGTGAAATGCTGCTAGTGGCAGATGAGACGCAAGACCTTTACCAACGAGCTAAAGATTGGACAGAGGAAAGTATGGCAGGGGCTGGGTTTGTTGGCCCGTGGACTAGGCTGGATATCAGCTATCGGATGCCTCCTACTTTAATCAATTATTTGGAGAAATATGCCAAGCAGTATTTACCAAATAGCTCGATTAATATTCCTGAAGCTGAAACTTCAGAACTCGATATTTGGCCTGTACAAATGCGGTGGGTTCAGTTAAACCCTAATGTTCAAGCAGTTAGTCTTTGTACTGATGCAGTGTTAAGTATGCCAATTTGGACTCAACCTGAAACATTAGCTTATTCTGACATTACTTTGCTTTTACAAGATCATAAATTTGGTTTGCAGTGTGTCGAATTACTTGAACGAAGTAACGTCAAAACAGCCCATGTTTTCGGTAACGACCGCATCGAGCAAAAGCACCGCAAATTGGGCTTTTTTATGGGTGATGCTAGAGTTAAGGCTACCACTATTCACAGCTTTAAAGGTTGGGAGTCTCGCTGCATGGTCATCCATATTAGTCGCGCCAACTTACCAGAAGACCTGGCTACTATTTATGTAGCATTGAGCCGTCTCAAGCGACACACCGCAGGCAGCTATTTGACAGTAATCTGTTCTGCTCCAGAACTAGAAGTGTTTGGAAAAACCTGGCAAACATTTGAGCGGTTATAGATGAATAAATCCTCAATTTTAAGGTGTGAGGCAATATAGCAATCCTAAATCAGAATCAATATTATGATACAATTATATGCAATACTCGATCGTAAAAAAAAATGAATAACTTACAACTTCCACAAAAAGACATGGAAAAAGAAATACCCCAATTAGAATCTTTCATTAAAAGCGATATCGATGCTGTGAGAACTAAAACGAGCAATAGCTGTCAGGATGGCGCTTGAAGGTAAGCTGTACCATGAAATTAGCAAAGTGTTAGGTGTAAGTGAATTCTTTGTTGGTTATTGGAAAAAGATTTTTAAAACCCAAGGAGTCGAAGGAATAAAACTAGGATATAAAGGCTCGGCAGGGTATTTGACAGAGCGACAAACGGATGTAGTAGTCGAGTGGTTAAAGAATAAACAATATTGGAACTTAGAAGAGTTAGTGACTTATGTAGAACAAGAGTTTGGTGTGAGCTATAAATCAAAACAGAGC
>NZ_JAUBSX010000018.1:0-106656 GCF_036704885.1 Microcoleus sp. F4-D5
CTTCAAATGGACTTATTCGGGCAAAGCATTGAAGAAATAATCAATGGTAGGTTAACTCCCGCCTACGTCTACTAGGAAGAGGCGACATCTCGCTAACTTTAGAGCGTACAGAATGGATCTACATGGGAGCTGTTGAAGTAAAATATTCAGGAGCCTATTTACCTGGATTAAAGTGGCATTATCTTAACGCCAGACTATCCAGAACGGGCAAATTGCTTTCCGACTTAACCTACAACTGTAAAGTCGTGTCTTACCCTCACTGTCCGCTTGCGCCTGACTGGTTGACAAAATCTAACTTAGAAGAGGTGAAAATTCAGGAAGGAGAACAGATGAATCTCCCCTTTCACGAAGCTGTACTGATGGTAAGCCAGCCCCCATTATTGAAAGGGAGTTTTTACCGAGCCAAGCGGTGGCATAAGCCAAAATCAGAACGATCGCCCGTAACAAACAGTCGCCGTACTCCAAAAACTTTCCAGCGCGAACTGCCATTTCTGAAGCCAAAAGTCCTAGCTCCCGATACTAAATTTGTCCCCCTTGCCTGTATTGATGGCGCTCTCGTACAGGTTCCTGAATATCTAATCAAGTTGTTAGAAGAAGCCAATGCTAGCCCATCCGAAAGAGCAGATGCAGCTTCTTTGTACGCGATCGCGGGTTTGAAAGGAGCCGTCAACTATGTAGAAGGGCTACCTTTACTGCGGACACGAACAATAAACACTTTACCCCAATCGATCGCGCCCAATATTGGCAGCGATGAAATTAAAAGCATTGTGAGTGCTTGATTCCGATCGTAGCGCAGCTTTAGCAATTTTTGAAGCTGCGATCGCGCTTTCATAATCGTTCCTTTTTTGCAGACTTAATTAGTTTTCCTCACAATTCGTTATTTCTGTACTACCAGTTAAAAATTTTTATGAATTTTTAGTTGTTTCAACCAAATTACTAGGCTGAACTGCGTTAGCTCTTACCCTTCTTAAAGGTAAGGCTACCGCCTTGCAAGAACTGCAATGTCACAAACTTTTAGAATGGTAAAAACCAATAGCAAAGCTAAAGCAAAAAGCTCAAATAACGCAGGAATGACTGAAAGCACAATCCCACTTCAGTCAGAAAACCTTGATTTTGAAATTGACCCCGAACTCCTAGAAGCAGGTCACAATCAAGTAAGGCGACCTATTCTGCCCTATGGCATCGTCATCAACGAACAAGTGGCAGGAATATTAATTCCAGAAGATCAGCTAGAAAAAGCCAATTGGTTTGTCATGCCAACAGAAGAGGAAATGACTACAATTGGACTAACAGAAGATGTTACAGGTCTGCTGCTTTCTAAATGCCACTTATGCGTGTTGGGATTCGTCCCTGAATACATTCGTTACAAGAATGACGTTCCCGATTTAGGCGGTAGTGTTGTCGGGCTGTACGAAGAGTATAAAGCTCAACTCGATAAAAAGATAATGGATGTTGTTAGCGAACACGCCATTGTCTTCTTGGATGAAAACAATCGTCCCAGACACAGCACACCTATTGTCGTCAGATTTAAGAATGTTGCACTTTGGAGCTTTAAAGCAGCCAGAGACGAATTCTACCGTTTGTTGGAAAAAGCATTCGCCGACTATTTCCAAATTCCTTTCAGCGGGAAAACTGATAAATGGCGGAGTCTCGGCATCCTAGAGGTGGAGTTCAAAGGAGTTAAAGAAGGTGAAGGCTCTAATAAGAGCTACTGCTGCAAAACTGTCAGCTATACCAAACCAACTGCTGATAATTTCCCCTTTCTATATCTGGGACGCCCGCAGCATAAAAATGCGATTTGGGGGCTGCACGATATCATTGCCGGATTCACTGAAACTCCTGCATTACCGGGTACAGCCGAACCGCAAATTCAAGTGCTGCCACCCGCTGCTCGTAAAATAGAAAATGGAATAAAGCAGACAGCCGATCGTAAATCCCCTCGGAAAATTGCTGCTGAAGTAATAGAAGAAGAGGATGATTTCGACGACTTAGATGAAGAAGAGGAGTTCGATGATGATTTTGATGCGGAAGCAGATGACTAACAGCGTCGATTAGTTTCTTGTCAAGAAGTGCCTCATATCCAGTTAGGAAGCGAGGCATTCTTTTATTATGCAAAACAGGATCTCGCTAACAGATAGTCAAGCTCAAATATAGCGGTTCTCACGCCTTATGAGGTACACCCGATCGTGCAAATTTCAAGATCTTCGAGCGTTTCTGTGTACCTCACCTATCCGAGAAAAGCTATATAACTTTTCTCAGTAACATGAGGTAAGCTCGCAGATAGGGCTGACGGGCTGACGGGCTTGCCTCCATTCCCGCGTACCTCACTTTATTGAGAACTGCTATACTTTAAACTCGCCTATTTCATTTTATTGGGAAGCTCGATCGAGGAACTGTTAGCTAACTGATACTGGCGGCCGTTGAAGCAAAAAAACAACTGCCGAATACCATTTTGTGAGGGCTGCTGTACTTGCAAGCAAGGCAGATCGGAGGTTTGTGAGGGGTCACTTACTACTTGAATTAGCGGTCTATTCGGTGGCAAGTTGTCGTTTAAATAACTAGCAAATACACGAGTAGGAGTAACATCTTTTCTGAATAAGTATCCAGCATATAAGCAACCTCCTGCTCCACAAACTCCAGGGCTGTTAAAATTAAAAATAACTAACCTACCTGCTTGTTTGTTTACAGCCCAAGCCAACACATTTGATGCTGAATCTTGGGGGTTAAGCTCAGAATTTTCGGCAACTATGCCTCGAACAGTTTCAACAGGGATGAGTCTAGTAGCAGGTGTCCATGAAATCGTTGTAGCACTCGCGGTACAACCCGCAGTTCCTAACAACACTGATAGCAGCAAGAACAAGACCACTCCAAAGCGGAACCACCGCCCAATAAATAAAAACGATGATACTCTAGACCCCAAATTATTTAGGGAATTAGAAGCGGGGTTTGGGAGTTTCTTCTGAGAAGGTTGGGAAAACAGTAATAAAGTTTTCTTTGCAGCTATAATTGGTGGTTTCCCTCTGTGTTCTGAACCTGAAGTTAGTTGTTGATTTTTGCTAAACATTGATTTAACCTCCGCGAATTATTGTCTATGTAGATGTCATACCAAATCCGCTGATGACAGACACCTTGCAGATTTACTAAATCCGGTTATGACAGACACCTTGCAGATTTATTTACAAAATCAGGTTATGAAAGACACCATGCAGATTTACTAAATCAGGTTATGACAGACACCATGCAGATTTACTAAATCCGCTTTAAGCAAAAGTTTGATTGTTGCTTGTAGCAGTCTTATTCAAGCGAATTATTCTCACTTATTTTTGCTGGTTTTACTAAGTTGAGGAACAGTAATGCCAACCTGCTTAAATGCCCAAAGCTCTTCTTCCGAAAATTGCCAAGCGGGATCTCCCAAATTCGGCTGTAAGGTAGAGCGGAACTTATCAATACTCCCTGCCTTGTTGATGGAGTAACGCAATTCTCCCAGAGCGATTTGCCTTGCTACCGGCAGCTTGACAGTGCGGCTGTAAGGATAAAAAGCGTTCGTCGGGTTGGAATAAAGCAAGCTACACTGCGTCTCTTGGAGAGAAACCAATACAGAAAATGGCACGGCATCTCCCTGCAAATAGGCATCGAACAAGCGATATTGAGTGCGGCCATCTGTTACTTCAGTTACAAACTCTGTCCTGAGAGTCCCTAGACCAACTGGAAGGCAAGCTGAAGGGAAATCAGCGTTCCGAGTCGGCTGGCTAAAAGCTGGGGGATGGGTGAATAA
Organism: Microcoleus sp. F4-D5; assembly: GCF_036704885.1. Classification (NCBI taxonomy): domain Bacteria; kingdom Bacillati; phylum Cyanobacteriota; class Cyanophyceae; order Oscillatoriales; family Microcoleaceae; genus Microcoleus; species Microcoleus sp. F4-D5. Next base: position 3,776 of record NZ_JAUBSX010000018.1, read on the forward strand.
ACTGCTCGACAAATAAACTAAAAAAGCTGTTAGCAAGCCCCAGATAAATTTCAACAGAATTGTCCGTTTTTTCAAGGAAATCATGGTGCAGAACATCTCCGTTTAATTCAAATTCCTTCTTGATATGGGTTAACAGCCGTTCCATTAATGCGGGTTTCAAAGTGCAAGCGAGGGTCTGCCGTTGTTCCAGTGCTGCCTAGTCCGCCTATGACCTGACCTTGAGAAACCCGATCGCCCGCTTTGAGTTTTACTGAACCCTCGCGCAGGTAAGCGTACCGAGTTGTACGACCGTTGCCGCGATCGATTTCAATCCAGTTACCGTAGCCACCGCCGCAGTTTTTTACCCCTTCTTTGCAGTTAGAAACCACTGTCTTGACAACGCCGCCGCCAACAGCTTTTACCGGACTTCCCATTGAGCCAGCAATTCCAATGCCGCTGTAGATTTTCCGCACCCCGGAAACCGGACGAGTTCGCATCCCAAAGCGGCTGGTTACTGGCCCATTCGCAGGCTGGATATAGTGACTCGTGGATTGACCGCCGGGGGCAGCACTCGCAGAATTAGAGGATTGCGCCACACTGGAAGTCGGAACGCAAGCAGCAGCATTCGACCCCGCGATCGCCCTACCTCCCTCTCGATAGCGCCTCAAAACATCCTGTCCGTAACTTGAGAGAGTTAAACGACCGAATATATCGGTTGAAGAGCCGTCAACTTTGGAATAATCGCCTCCAAAATGCTTTTGAGCTACTCGTTCAATTAGGCGATCGCCACTAAAAAAACTTCCAGTAGTAGGGTCTTTTTCTTGAGAGGTGGCATTCAGCTTAGAAGCGAGAGTTTGAGCAAAAACAGCTTCTCGATCGGCAGGCGGAAAAAATTGAAAAAGTTCTGCTTGAGTGGGTTGATAACCGCCTCGCAGTTTGGCTAAAAATTGGGTACCCCCTGGTTTAGATGAAATTGAACTAGCAGCGTACTCGTCGTAGTTTATAAACTGGTACTTGCCCAACGGAACCCCGCAATTATTTCCGCCATGAACGCAAGCATTAACGCCGGCATTCTCGTAAGAACTGCTGCTTTCAATACTGGCGATCGCTTCCGACAAAGCTGCAATATTTACTCCTCGAACATTGCCAACTGACACGGGCGTTGATGGGGTGCTACCTGGAGGGCAAGGAACATTAATATTAGCTGCTGTAGTTACGCCTTTTGTAACAGGAGAAGATACTCCGTCGCGAACTGCCCCAGTTGGTACAGAGGAAGAACCGCCAGAAGATGATTCCAGCGCCCCAACAAAAATGGGAGAATTAACCCGATAGGTAAAAAAGGGCACCGGGCCAATGAAATAAGGAGAGCAGCCGCAAGGCGAACAAAATCGGAAAAATAGAGCCGTATCAACGGTATCGGTTCGCTCGTCCGGTTCCATGACTACTACTTTAAAAGCGCTGCCAAAAGGCAATCTTCCCGTCGGTTCCTTGCCACCGTTGACAACTTTAAGACAGCCCGATCCGCCCTCGACTTCCTGGTACTTACCGCTAATCCATTGCTTGCCTTCCAGCGAACCGCGAGCGTTGCGACCCGAATTCTCCAGATCGTCTAGTTCGATATAAGCGCAATCATTTTCTTGGCAATTAACCGAGAATCCTTGAACGTCGGAGCCTGAGATCGTCTTCGTTCGCCGTCGCTCGGCGGGGCCATAAATCGCATCAATTCTCATTACTAAATTGCCAAATTCGGCTATGGGATTGGGAAAGCTAGACAGAGGTAAAGCATTCAGCCCCGGTACGTCTTTAATTAAGGTTGTTTGCCAATCTGAAAACGCGCCAAGTTGAGCGCTGCTTAAGTTTGGAATTGAAGACATTGAATACTGAGACAGGTCAATTTCTCCGAGTTTTAAATTACTTAATTGTGGATGGGAAATGAGGAGCTGCTCTAGAGTGCGATCGGCTACATCAATGCCAGCAGCTTTTGTTGCTAGCAGTCCCGCCACCGGCGCAATCTCTGCGACTTTAAATTCACCTAGAAGAGGGATAGCCTGAACTAACTGATTTAACGGCTGCTTGGCAACTAAAGTAAATGCGCTTAAAGCTACGCTATCTAAATTCAGACCAGCTTGCTGCGCGATAAAACCGATCGATAGCAATTCTGGTTGCAAAGCTTGGCTGATATCGCCCAACATGATGTATTGGTCAGGAGTTTGTCCTGCTGTCCAACTTCGGCTCAAATCATAGCCAACTGCCTGCTTGTACTCTCCCGTTGAAAGGCTTCCCGATCGACTGATGGGTGGCATTTGAGAAAAAGAAATTTGCGTCCAATCTGGCAAGAGAGCGTTAACTGAAGTAGGATTTCCTTGCCTGTCCATCCCCGGTATTTCTAAAATTCTGGTTGGCATTTCAGTTGGATCGGTAGGAATTCGTGCCATAGCAAAAATTGGTCGATCGAACAAAATGGAAACTATTAAGACTAGAGAGAATAATCCTACTGATAATTGCCAGAATCTTGTTGATAATATTCTTCTCATGTTTGTGCAAAAAACTTTGGTTATTGGTGGAGGATACTGTACAAAAGTTAAGCAATTAAGTGGGAGAAAGGAACCCACTGAACTTGATGCTGCGCAATTGCGCTTCTTAAAAGAAATGAAGCAGCCTGCCGAGGCTTCAAATGGAGCAGCCTCGGCATAAAACACTACATATCTAAGTCATCGCCGTTGAAATGAAAAGTTTCATACAGGCGATTTGTAGCCGACAATCTGAAACACTACAGCTCTAAGTCATCAACGTCGAAATGAGAAGTAGCTCTTTGATTTTGATAGGGATTAGCGTCATTTACCCCTCGTTCAAAATAAGGGTTAGGGTTAGCAGCCGTCTCCGTCCACGGAGTATCTGCTAAATTCAAATTGCCTTCAAAAACGTTTTCTCGATAGCCATCAGCAAAGAAGTCGGGAACCCCGTATCCCTCTGTTTGCTGACTGCTATAACCGTTGCTTCGATATCCGTTAAGGGAGGATTCGCACGGGTTACTTTCACAGCCGCTAACAGCATAGCCCTCAGCGCTGTAACCTGGTTCATTGCCATAGATATTGTTTGGCTCGTTCATAAATCCTGTAGCTACAAAGTAGTAAGAATCAACAATTTAGCGTAGCTAGGGATAACGAGTGGGGGTTTCATCCGATAGTCGTAATTAAACTACCGCCTATCGGCGGATATGCTAAGGCGATCGCCTCAGCCTATCTGCAAACAACCAAGACCTACTGCTATTGCATGAAACAAAATATAGCGCTGGCATCGCTCTTAATTTCGCCCGCCTTCCATCCAGCAAGGTGGGTAAAAATTACTCAGAAATATAGAGGCGCGTATCTCTGCCGAATTGTTTGCGCAACAGACGGCACAAATCCCTGTAACTGAATTCGCTACGCGATTTCTTTGACCTTCATTCGTCACACAATTATCCTTCAAAAAGATATGACTCAGCTAAATCTGTTAACGCCCGAATTACTTGAAGAAATTACCACTCATCCTGTAAAACCTCAGTCCGGCATTTTGGAAAAGCTGAAGCTATTAGCCCAGATGGGTATGCACCGCGACTTAATAGCCGTGCTACTGGAATTTACCGGAATTCCCCTTCCCCTTTTACGTTACTATGCAGGCCCATTAGTTTTACACCAAACCCCCTGGTCAGAAAGCATACCTGACTGGTTGAAAACGGCTTGCTTATCCGATAGGCTTGACTTGATTGTAGAGGAGTACAGCAACAGAATTGTAGGGAATTACTGCACTTCCACAGAAGTCGTAGCTTATATGATGGGAGCGACATTTGAAGCTCCCCTGCACCACAGTTATTACAAAGTCTATATGTGGGCAGCACAAGAAACTTTGACGAGACACAATCGGCTACCAAATGGTTACAATTTATCCGAATTAGCTGAATTTTCAGCGGTGAACTTTGACAGCATCAAAAATGATTATCACCATCTAGCTAGAGCAATTAGGAAAAGCGTTGTCCGCCATGCAGCGTCCCAAGGCTGGGGCAAACGTAAATTGTCCCAAGATCAAAGTGCTGATGCAGATTTACCGACAGAAATGGTAACAGCTAATTCACCAAAATATCGGTCAAAAGTTGAAGGGCAATTGACTTTATTTTAGCACGAAACAAGTGGCAATCTTCGTCAACTATAGCCCTAATAGCAACAAAATTTAAATGAAAGATACTTCATCTATTGCAGAAATGCTATACGATCGAATCCGAGAATCTCCACCTTATTCCTGGTTTCCGTCTCCCCGAGAACTAATTGAGCTTATGATTGAAGAAGCTCAATTAGTTTCAGGAATGTACGCCTTAGAACCAACAGCAGGAGACGGCTTATTAGCGGAGGCTATGGTTAGAGCGGGTGCGATCGTTGATGTAATTGAGATCGACCCCCTGCTACAACAACTCCTGTTCCAAAAAGGGTTCAATCTAGTTGGAAGTGATTTTTTAACAACTGAACCCCAGAGGCAATATAGCAGAATTTTGGCAAATCCGCCATTTTCAACGCCCCACATCAAAGGAGTTGATTTAGATATCGTACAACGTGCTTATAACCTTTTTCTAGCCAATTCTGGACGGCTGGTAAGTGTTGTTAGCAATTCCATGAATGTCCGAGCCGATCCGCGATCGCAAGCATTTCGAGCCTTTCTTAAGCGCACGTCAGCCAATTTAATCGAACTTCCCTTAGAAATCTTTTGGGGCAGCGATCGCCCGGTCACTGTTGAGAGCTACTTAGTTGTAATAGACAAAAAGTAGATGATTGCTTCCCCACTATACCGTTTGGTTAGTGGGGACAGCATTTTTCGACCAAATCTACCTTTCAACAAATTACTGTCAGCCTCCTCGCTCTCTAGCATGAAGGGTAAAGATTTGGTAAGTATGAATGTTCCTAATTTTCGTAATTATAACTGGATTTTTAAAGCCAAATTTATAAAATAAACTAGGGAATGTTTATTATGAATTAACGGTTAATTTGTAATTATCGATCGAACACAATCCCTTGAAAATTACATAAATTAGATAAAAAAAGAAATGGATGTGAAATATCCAGAAATATAGCAACCGCCACGCCTGTTAGGACGGGCTTGAAAAATGAAACCTTTATTGGGCAAGCTTTCCACTTCTGACTCCTGACTCCTGACTCCTGACTTCTGACTCCTGCTCTATCTCCGCTAGCGCGGTCAATTTTATAACTAAAGCTATTGCCTTAAAATTCCTCTACTATTATGAATAAATCCACACACAATACCCCAGCCCCTGTGGTGGAATACGAGCTGATTGCGAACTCTTCCAAGCTCTCTGATATTCTATCACCTCTGATGAAAGCTCGTGTTATAGCCATAGACACAGAAACCACAGGGCTAGATCCGATCCGCGATCGCATCCGACTCATCCAAATAGCTGTTCCCCAACGTCCAGTGATAATTGTCGATCTAGCTGCTCTTGCCGATCGCGAACTATCGCCTTTAAAAACACTTCTAAACAGCAGTGCGCTCAAAATATTTCAAAATGGTAAATTCGACTGGCAGGTACTAGAAATAGCAGGGCTTAGACCGTCTGGCCCATTTTTTGATGTCATGCTAGCGAGCCAGGTGTTGCGATCTGGACTCAAGAAAAACCACGATCTACAATCCCTCGCTCTTGAATTTTTAGGAATCAAACTTGACAAGAGCCTACAGTCGAGCAATTTTGGAGGTAAGCTATCAGCTTCTCAGTTAGAATACGCCGCTTTAGATGCTGCTGTCCTGCTGAAACTTAGAGCGCGGCTGAGCTCAAAACTTCGGAGTGCTGGGTTACTAGAAACCGCCCAAATTGAATTTGAAGCGATGCCTGCTGTAGCTCAAATGGAACTAAATGGAATGTTACTGGATGCAGAACAATGGCATTTGGTGGGGGAGGAACTGAAAGCTCAAAAGCAGACTACGCTAGTGGAATTAGTGAAAGCTGGTCTCAAACCAGCCCGTAGCGCACAACTTTCCCTGTTTCCAGAGATGGTAGAAATTATCAACCCCCGCTCGTCCGTACAAGTTTTAAGCGCTCTTCATGCTTTAAACATTCCAATTAAGTCAACAAGTAAAAGCGAACTTATTCCTCTAGCTCGTCAATACCCGATTATCCAGTTGTTACTGAATTATCGGAAATTAGCATCTTTGTGTTCAAATTTTGCTGAGGCATTACCGAAACACATTCACCCGATAACGGGAAGAATTCACCCCAGCTATCGGCAATGCGGTGCGCGTTCGGGACGCTTTAGTTGCAACAAGCCCAACCTGCAAAACGTTCCCAGAAATTGTACGGCAAAAGGGATGCGTGCGTGCTTCATTGCCGCTCCCGCATCTCAAATTATTAAAGCGGATTACAGCCAAATCGAGCTAAGGATTGTCGCTGAAATATCTGGCGATGCAAAAATGTTAGATGCCTACGCTAAAGGTGAAGATTTGCATACTTTAACGGCTTCTTTGATTACGGGAAAGCCATTAGAGGAGGTAACGGCAGAGGATAGGCGCATAGCTAAATCAGTTAATTTCGGATTAATTTACGGCATGGGTGCTGCCAAACTCCAAGCTTATGCTGAAGAAAAGTACGATGTTTTTTTAACCTTGGAGGAAGCTAAAGAGTTCAGAAGACGATTCTTTCAAGCTTATGCTGGAATCAAAAGATGGCATGACAGCATCAGGAGAAGGGTGTACGTCAAAGATATCAAGCAAATCCGAACAATTGGCGGACGCAGAAGACGGTGGGCAAAGAAACCCCGGCTTTCTGAGTTGCTTAATCACCCGGTTCAAGGAACTTCGGCTGATATGTTGAAAGTGGCGATCGCTCATTTGTTTAAGCTCTTACCCAAGACAGGAGCGAAGTTGATTGGTGTGGTACATGATGAGATTCTGCTAGAGTGTCCGCAAACAACTTTAAAAAGAACCAGTCGTATTCTGAAAAAAGTGATGGTGGAAGCTGGAGAGTTGTATTTGCAGCAAGTTCCGGTTGAAGTAGAAGTGAAAATTGCTTCTTCTTGGGCTTGAAAAGAAGTCGCTATTTTAACCATAAATAGTCCTCTTAGTTTGTCTATTTTTCTAACAGGAAGTATTTTTTAACAGACACCTCCTGTATTCGCTTGTCTGCTTATTTATCAATTATTCAAGGTCGCAGCAATGAAAAATAGTACATTGCTGCGATCGCCAACAGGAGTAGCATAGTAAATAGAAGTTCTACAACGCAGATAAAAAACTAAAAACTTCAGGAGCAGAAGCCCTAGTAAAATTGGCAAAATCTGGTGGCAACCTGACATTAAGAGCAAATGCCATTGTGACTAAGACAAATTGCAGTCTTTCAGCTTCAGGGAAATTTTCTGCTGTATTCAAAATTCGACCAACCAATGATGTTGAACGCAACCGAAGTGACACCCTTTCAAATTTAATCTTCCAATAATCTATAAAAAAAGGTAAAATCAGTCGGCGATATGTCGGAGATAAGGGTTCAGGATGTTGGTATATGAAAGGTGCGATCGCCATATGCAGGAAAATATCTGTTTCAAGCGGAGTGTCATTTTGTAGTGTCGCAACTAAGTAGCCAATTACTAGAAGCACTTGTTCGTTTTGAGGATCGAACCTGTTACTAAAATCTAATATTTCGTTATATGAAACTTCTGGTAAGTAAATTTGTTCAAGTAGCTCTGCTGCTTGTAACCAAAGTTGCTCGTTCACTGCTGTTACACTAATTTGGCGACATATTGCTGCTACTTCTGTCGCCTGTGAGCGCGCCAGTTCAATAGAGCGGAGAGCCACTGTACCAATTCGGAAAACAACGGGAAGTAGTCCAACTAAGGCTGCATTATGTTCTGCCTTCCGCCACAGTTCACTAGGCTTGTTACCTAAAATGGTTTCAACATCAAGATCGAATACTTGGTAAACTTGACCAAGCTGAAGCAGTTGCATACCAGCGACAAAAGAAGCTCCTGCATCCATCGCAAAATCGAGGACTTCAGCATAACGAGCATTTAACAGTAGATACGGAAGAGCTTCCAGACTGAGACGAGCGAAAACAGCACGCTGGTTTGTAGCTCTTGCATCGTCCATTCCTCTCAAAGCCCAAACTGCTGCTCGCTCATCATTGCCAACGGAATCTGCAAAAAATGTTAAATTGACCAAAACCGTACTTTCTCGATTTCTGTCGTAATAATCTACTAATCCTGGATTTTGAGAAAAAAGAATACCTCGCTGCGGTGCTGCGTAATCTTCGCCACCCAGTGTTTTAGTTGGAGGACTACCAGTACGGGCTAGATTAGAGAAATAACCCGATACATGACCATATACAACAAAGAGTTTTTTCCAGTCTTCTGTATCTGACCTACAAGCCAAAAGCTGCTCACCAGCCTGCTCCCAAGATTCAAACACAGATGCTAGTGAGTTGCCACCTAGCCATTGAGCAATAGCAAGTTCACCAAGTGCTTTTACCAGTTCGCTCTTATCAATAAGACTATTAGTTTCTGCTAAATTTACGGCCTGTCTAGCAAATTCAACTGCTAACTGAGCATCTTGCTCTCCAGTTGCAATACTCATATATATGAGAACTTTTAGGCGTATATAGGGATAAGCATTTGTTTCCTCACCTAATGCTTTGCTGAGCCAGATAATAGCCTGATTGTTTTGGTTAATGAGTACATATTTTCGCCCTACGAGTTCCTGGAGCAAAAACCGAACTCGCGGATCGTCAGATGCTTGGTGAATTGCTGCTTGTGCAACAGTTACTGCGGCATTTGCATCTCGCAAATAATCTCCTAAAACAATAATTTGAGAACGTACAGCCCACGCCCACAGGAGTTCCAAAGCAAGTTTCTTAGCACGTTCTGCCAAGTTTTCATAGGCAGCAAGTATTGCAGACCAATCCTGTTCTTCTTGAGGCTTCTCAGCCTCTTTATGCCATAACTTTTCTGAAACCACCAAGCAACCTTGTTCAGCTACCTCATGATTAAAGGCAAACTGCCTCTGTTCAAGAGTAAGCTGCTCTATGGTGCTAATCCAATCGCGAAGATGCTCCGCAGAAGTGATTCCTTGGCTATTTGTCCAAATCATGAATCCAAGCAATCCTTCATCAGAAAATGCTGGCTCATTGCTACCCGGTATTTGTGCATATGGTAGAAAGTGGAGTGCAGTTCTTAAATATCTATTGGCACGTATAGGGTCATTTTTGCCAAACACGGAGTTAGTAGCCATCATGGCTGCAAGAACACCTATAGCATTTTTATCGCTTGCCTGCTCAAGGAGTGTATCTAAATCTTCAACTAAATAAGATATAGATTTACCATATTTGTGTCGCGCAGCAATTTGCAAGCCACGCAGAAAGATACGAATGCCCAGATCCATTTGCTCAGGAAGTGGCAGACTACCCCATAAAGATAGCAATCCTCTGTCATCCACTAAAATCTCCATAGAATTTAGTTCTTGAATAGCGGGAATCAGTATCAAGCCAGCTCGGTCAAAAACTTCTGCACCCAGGAAGTGAATAATTGCATTGATAACATCTTGCGGCCCAAGTTGGTGTCTAGATACAATAAGGTCTCCTAATGCTAAATGGCATGATTTTTTCGTCTCAACCAACAAATTATTTTCGCCTAGTTGCTTAACCAAGGGAGAAATGAGCAAACCTTCATCAACATCGCGTTGCACCCAAAGTCCAACTAGAGTATGTAGGCGCTCGCTAGGTCTTTCCAAAACTCGGTTAACAGATGCGACAGCTTGCACCTCAATCAGCGAAAAACTACCAATGGGCAAACAGAGACGGTATAACAACTCTCTGGTATTCTCATCCTCAACAGAATCCAATACACGCCTAGTTATCTGGCTGTTGAGTGCAGCTTGATACTCACCTTTGAGTAGCCTCTCATATACTTCTTCATTAAGTTGCCAACTGTGCTTGCTTAAATCTCGTGCAATAGTAGTAAGTAATACTGGGTGCTGCTGTGCGATTGCGTTTATGCCTCTGAGCAAATTTGCACTAATCAAAGAACTTGGTGCACCGTAAGATTGAAGGATTTCAGCAGCTTCATCATCAGTAAAAAGTGGAACTTTCATTGAATGAAGAATTGTATTTCCTATAAATTCCTCAAGACTGAATGGAAGCTGATAGGGGCTGGTTGACAAGATCCGAACATCATGTAATCTGCACGCTCTGGTTAGCTGAATCAGTTTTTCTGAAAGTTCATCACTACCTGAAAGTTCTGGCAGATCGTCCAGCACTAGCATTGCACCTTCACCAAGTCTTTCACATAGCTGGCAGTACCACTCGTATTGATTGCTTTGCGATGTTGTGCCCGTTAGTTCCCTACAGACCGCATCTAATTGCTGACAGGCTGCTCTACGGGTTAAGTCCCGCAACCGCACCCAAGCACGACAAGTGCCAATAGCTTGAGCCACTAATATAGCGAGGTGGGTTTTACCCGCTCCAGCCATACCGTCAATGGCTATCCAACTATAATCGTTGAAAATGCTTATTATTGATTTGACAGTTTGCTCCCTATGACTTAGATTCTCTGCAAGCAGAGGAATACTAATAATGGGTGGAGTTGGAAAGTAATTAATTGCTACATCAAGACCCTGCTGTTGAATCAAGCGCTGCACTTGGTCATTAACTTGTGAAGCGATCGCATCGGGCAACTGTGTAAAATTTTGCTCCAGAGTCCCCACACGCGATTCAAGGTTCAAAAGACTCACTATAAGATTTTGCAACAGGTTATGGTCTCTTTCACTTAGTGTGGGAAGTGAAAGCTGATGCGTTCGCTCTTCTACTGTGAGTTGTTTGATATCAGGCTGAGAAAGTAGTTTAAAGACATATAGGAAAAGCCTTTGATACTGCTCCTTTGCTTGAATCTCATTTGTTGCATACTCTTGTTGAATGAGCGTTTTTAGAATCCGAGGTCTTAATGATTGAGGATCTGGTGCATTCGTACTCCACTCAAAGTTACAAATTAGGTCAAGTAGTTTGTTGTTGCTACAAGTTATTATAAATTTCCGAAATACTGCCCAAGTTGTATCAGAAAACTTTTCGGGTTTAGAGTCCTTACTTATAATTATACGGATGCCTTCTAAAGCTTCATTTTGAGAGATTTCTGTTAGAGTTCCTTGGCGAATCTGTTCCCATACAAAAATGCCTTCTTTTTTCTTAAGCATTTTTGGAGAAGGTCTCTCTCTAGTAACTGAGGCAGTAGTTGTGTAAATATATTTTAATCTCTGCTGCAAATTATTCTTACGATGCTCGACAAAATTAGCAATGGCTGTGACAGCACTCCAAAGCGTAACAGAAGAGTTGTAGTTTTTGACCTGTTCGAGTCGTCTTTCCTCTTCTCCAGAAAGTGAACGGGAAATTAAATCTATATCCTCCCCACACTCTAGTTCTAGGAATTCTCCGGGTTGCAAAGAAAGCCAACGCTCAATGGTCAGATCAACCTGATACACATACCCTCGAATGGTGTCCGATGCGTCTCTGTTAGGCTGTGGAGTAAAAGCAGACATAGTTAAATATACAGCGGATTCCAGGTTTATGAAGTACAGTAAAGTTTCATTTCCCTGTTCATATACTGGCTTTAGTGTACTCTATATACCTGGAATATGCTGTACTTAGATGGGTAAATGCTCTCCCTCTATGTGGATATCAGAAGCAGCCAGCTTTCTCCAGAGTAGCCCTCAGAAGTTGGCTAACCAAACAATTCCTGTAACGGAATAGAAAACCGCGATCGATCTTCTCCACTAGCCGATCGAGCATAAGTCGCTTGATTGCGAATCGCTAAAATTTGCTCTTCATCGCGCAGCATCGACGGCGTAAACTGATAGCGCTGTTGTCGGAGGTCGTTCAAAGTCACTTTCAATTCATCCGGCTGTTTCCCTTGTACCCGATCGCGATAATAGATTTCCTCAGCACATTTTTTCACAGCATTGCCAATTTCTGCTGGCGTACAAAGCCTGTAATCCCTCAATAAAATCCGCCACTCATCATCTGTCCAAGGCGAAATACAAGCATTGCGAAACTCAGGAAAGTATTTTTTTAAGTGAAGATTGAAAATCTCGTACATCGCGCCTTCGTGAGGCAAATTCACAAAGAAAATATCATCAAATCGGCGGATTAATTCCGGTGGTAACATACCCAAACGGTTAACCGTTGCCACTATATAAATTGGGTATTGATGTTCCTGCATCCAGGTTAAAAGCTTCCCCGATAATCGCCTAGAAACACCGCCATCTGCATTGGAATCCCACCCTGCAAAACCTTTATCAAAATCGTCCCAATATAGAATTGTAGGACTTAAAGCCTGAGTCAATTCTAACAGTTCGCGCAAAGCTAAATCAGGCCTGGAAGAACCGACGATCGAACCCCAATCAGCCGCCAACAGCGGCACTCCCATCTTCTTAGCCGCAAGTTTAGCACTTAGACTTTTGCCCGTACCCGGTGGCCCCCAAAGAATCATTCCCTTCGGAAATTTGAGTCCGTATTTCTCTGCTTCTGGACTTAACAACGAAGCTACTTTTGAAAGGGACTCATCTAGCAAGTCTAAACCACCTGCATCCGGCACATCTGCCTCAGCAATAAACTCTAGGCCTCGCCCCCGCAACTTGTTAACCTTGTGGTCGAGCACCAAATGCGCCATTTCCTCGTAGCTAGAAGCAAAAGCTAGCGATCGTTCCAAAATCAACTCGATTTCACCTTGTGGCAACCCCTGGCAAGCGCGAATCAAAGCAGCTTGCAACACCTCGTCGCCTTTGTCGCCCAGCCAAGAATTGCGATCGCAAAACAACTCCACCACTTTTTGCGTTGCAACGCGGGACGGTAATGGAGTCGTCAGTACGGGAATCAGCGGCTGCAAGTTCACCGGCAGTTGTATGTAGTTTTCCAACATCACCCAAAACTGAGGAACCGCAGACCAAGATGAGTGATAGTAAGCATTTGCTAGTTGAAATCCCAGACGCGAACTCACCTGACCGGATTCGTCAAAATCTAGCAATCCCTCAAGAATGTAAATTCCCTCTCTCCTACTTTCTAATAAAAACTGAAGCACGTCAGAATCTAGGTGCAAGTCAGTATTTTGTAAGATGCACCGACCGTCCCGACTCACAATTTCCTGCAAGCAACTGTACCCAGAGTTCCAAAAGAAAACAGGTAAATGCAGTTCCTGCCCCCAATTGTGAAACTGTGCTAACACGAATGTTCGATCGGGCGTGTAATACTCCAGCCCGACAATCTTAATTTTTCTTTGGGCTAAAGCGAGCCAGTCATTGAGGGTGCGCATAAACTCAACGGTAAGAAATATTCAAAGGTACTCTTCTCATTGATAAGCTGCGGTCGATCATTGCCATCAGCCAACAGTTCTACAGCAGTCAAACCTCCTCTTAATTCTTAGGAATTATTTACCTAATTTCCTGAATATACATAATTATTTATTTCGGTCGAGTGCAAAGGAATTACACCTTATTATCACATTAATCTTTTTTTAGTTCAATTTCTAAGAGCTATTAAGAAAATAATCAATAAAAAATTAATTATAAATTTGATGAAATTTGAGAGCGCCTAACGGCGCTGTTAGCCGTGAAGTAGTTTAATAAAATCAAACTTCATGGCTACTACAACAGCTAAAAACCATAACTCTCGCCCATCCAATGGGGCGGTGACTTTGAATGGCAAAAGCAATGGTGCTGCTAAGTCAAAGACCCCAGCGACAGCTACCCAATCGCAGGTCAGTCGCCGTTCGACACTCACTGTAGAAGAGCAAGCAGACGCACTTCTAGACCGCGTGCGAACTACCATTCTGAAAAAGTTTGGAGTCAAAATTCAACTGCGCGAAAAACGCCTCCAAACTAAGGTAGGTCACGCTACCAAGGAAAAATTAGGTTTGGATATTGCTGCACAGTTGAAAAAACGCGGCAAAACGATGAACTGGCAGCGTTGGAATAACGAAGTGTTTCCAACTCTATTCGGTCAACCCGATGCACTGCGCCACGATGTGGAAGTCATTGCGCTTGTGATGGCAAAACTGTACGACGTTTTCGAGCTTGACCCGCAAGAAGCAATTAAAGGTCTTGTCAAATTCAATCAAGAATCGCTTGCTAAACGCAATAGCTATAACAAGCAGGATGAATCCGATGATGAAGATGATGATGTCGATGACTTAGAAGATGAGCTTGATGCTGATGAAGATGAGGAAACAGATGAACCTGAAGAAGACTTGGATGAAGACAGCGAAGATGATTTCGATACCGAGGAAGAAGATGAGGAAGATGATACTGATGAAGATGAGGACGAAGATGAAGATTTAGAATAGTCTTTCACCCTCAGTTTTATAGCTTCCTTCAACGTCGCTCTTGTTGAATATGTAAAACTCTGCTCTGCCTAAAAACGGTAGAGTAGAGTTTTTATTTTATTCAAACTGTTAGCATTTTTAACATAAATCAACTTGAATATGAGGTTTGAAAGTATCGATTCGATCGATTAAACGATATTTAAATACAGCGATCGCTGTTGTTTAAAAAAATTAAAACCCAATGAGTGAACTCAAAGGGGCAGCGATTGCTGCTGTGTGGATGAACAAACTTGAATTTAGGAAAGTTGAGAAATGAGAGTCACTGAAAAAGTTCAAAAGACTAATGCAGCTAATACTGCTAAAGCTCAAAAGGCTCAGATAAAAGCGCTCGACAAGTGCATTAGTTACAACGATAAACTTCGCCTAATGGTACTAGAAGTTTTGAGAGAAGAATCTGGTCGGGAACTTGCAAGCGTTGCTCGTTTTAACGGCGGTGAATTTGATTGGGAAACACATAACGCCCAATTTCGCGCTGACTACAGCGAGACACCTTTAAAGGAATTGATGCGTGCTGGTCGCATCTTATACGGATTGACAGATATGGATGCAATCCGCGATCGCCGCGCCAAGCATCGGGGAATTCGCGATCGACGGCTCGCCCGCCAGAGCAGTGGAGTTGCCTCAAGCTCACAAAGTGTGTACGAAGAAGTCGATGTTGCTGACGACGACATCGATGATTTGGAATGAGTTGCTCGAGCAACTAAGAATGTCAAAAATAGCTCGTTAAGGGCAACTTCCCCACTCCTCATTCATTCTAGGAGTGGGGAAGTTTATTACCACCCACCCACCCTTTGATTGAGAGCTATTTTACTCTGGGATAACTATTTTTGACCTGGATGCGGATTTTAAAAGGCTAAAAAAGGAGGAAAAAAGAGGAGAAAACAGCACATTTCTTCCTCCTTACACCTCCTATTTCCTACTTTCTTCGTGTCCGCCAGTATAAATACTTACAACTTCTGTAAAGAATCATCACTTTTAGTGTAATTTTTTGTATTTTAGACCCTTATTTATCCTCTTAAATCCTCGTAATAAGTACGCCAATTGCATAGCAAGCCATGTTAAATGTACGTACAAGAGTCGAATTCGATCGCTTTTTGCCAATGCGAGGGTTTTTGCAAGACTGCTATGAGAACAGTTGTCAGGCAAGACTTGCGCGATCGCTCACTTTCGACAGCCTTGAGTTGAAAGTTTGATTGGGTAATTTAAACAGTCCTGGACGCAAGGAATACGATTTTATGTCATTACGAGCCGTACTCCGTAATCGCTTTCGGTCGATCGATCGGTGCGAGTGCGTCCAGGACTATTAAACTTTGTTTTTAGCTGTACGATCGCTCGCGTGAGTGGATATCGAAGCCCGGAATGAGTCAGTTAATGTAGTTTGTGCAGGAAGGTAGGAGACTAAAATCAAACGCATACCGTTAGAAAACAACAACAAGCTGTTAATTTGCCGTAATATTGTAAATGCCGTCAGGTCGCCCCCATTCTATTTTTTTGAATGAATCGCACGATTCCCGAACAAGAATCCCTCACCGTCGAGTTTAAGAGCGATCGCACTCGCCTGCCGGACAAAGACCTGATTGAAACCGTCGTCTGCCTTGCCAATACCGACGGAGGCGAAATTTACCTCGGCGTTGAAGATGACGGTCAAGTGACAGGTTTGCACCCCCAACACCAAAACCTGTCCACCCTCGCAGCCCTAATCGCCAACCGCACCAATCCCCCAGTCAGCGTGCGCGTTACAGCATTGCTTGAAGCAGGTCAAACCATTGCCTGCATAGAAGTCCCCAAATCACCCCGCATCGTCGCTACGTCCGACGGACTCCTGCAACGCCGCCGCCTGCAAGTAGACGGAACACCCCAATGCGTCCCCTTTTATCCCTACGAATTTGCCACTCGCCAGTCAGACTTAGGCGTTCTCGATTACTCCTCATTACCCGTCACCGGATCGTCTGTTGCCGACTTCGACCCCCTGGAACGCGAACGCCTGCGACAATTAATAGAGCGATACGGGGGCGATCGTACTCTGCTATCCTTAACTGATGAAGAACTCGACGGCGCTTTAGGGTTCGTGCGTTCTACCGATGGAATTCGC
This sequence comes from Microcoleus sp. F4-D5, assembly GCF_036704885.1. Lineage (NCBI taxonomy): Bacteria > Bacillati > Cyanobacteriota > Cyanophyceae > Oscillatoriales > Microcoleaceae > Microcoleus > Microcoleus sp. F4-D5. The sequence continues at coordinate 20,228 of NZ_JAUBSX010000018.1, forward strand.
TTTCCCACCGTCGCCGGACTGCTGATTTTAGGACGAGAAAGCGCCCTCCGCGAACACTTACCCACCCACGAAGTCGCCTTTCAAGTCCTCGAAGGCACCCAAGTGCGAGTCAATGATTTTTACCGCACCCCCCTGCTAAAACTGTTTGAGCGAGTTATGGAACAGTTCGAGGTGCGCGTCGAAGAAGATGAAGTGCAAATCGGTTTATTTCGCGTCCCCGTTCCCAACTACGATCGCCGCGCCTTTCGCGAAGCCTCAGTCAATGCCCTCATCCACCGAGATTACACTAAATTGGGAGCCGTTCACATCCGCTGGGAAGATTATGGAATTACCATCAGCAACCCAGGGGGTTTTGTTGAAGGTGTCAGTTTGGATAACTTGCTAGTCGTAGAACCCCGGCCGAGAAACCCCTTCCTAGCCGATGCCATTAAACGCATCGGACTCGCCGAACGCACCGGACGCGGTGTAGATTTAATTTATCAGGGGTTATTGCGCTACGGAAGATCCGCCCCCGATTATCGAGGCACAAACTCTCATTCAGTTGCCGTCAGACTGCCAGGAGGGGAAGCCGATTTGGGACTGTTGCGTGTAGTAATTGAAGAGGAAAATCGCCGTCAAAGCTTGCTCCCCGTTGACTCTTTAATCGCGATCGGGCAATTGCGACAAGAGAGACGGTTAGACACGGCTACTCTCGCCCGCGCCATTCAGCGAGATGAAGCGATCGCCCGCAGCGTGTTAGAACGATTAGTCGAAACCGGTTTGGTAAAAGCCCACGGCGTCAAAAAAGGACGCACCTACACCCTCAGTCCCCTAGTTTACCGAGAACTGGGACAATCCGCCGATTACGTCCGGCAAGCTGGCTTTGAACCCATTCAGCAAGAGCAAATGGTGCTTCAATATGTAAGGACTCACGGCCGAATTACCAGAAAAGAAGCTGTGGAACTCTGTCGCATCAGCGAAGACCAAGCTAGTCGCTTGCTGCGGAAGTTGACTGCTGCCAACCAGTTAAAATTAGAGGGCCAAGGCCGCGCATCATATTATGTTGTTTCATAGCGAAAAAATACACACCGCACCTGAAAGAAACACGCGCTGCGCCTTTTAAACGCGCACGGAGCATAAAAGAACGCGCACTGCGTCTTTTAAACACCCACTCCGCATAAAAGAAACACGCGCTGCGTCTTTTAAACACGCACTCCGCATAAAAGAACGCGCGCTGTGTCTTTTAAACACGCGCTGTGTCTTTTAAAGCGCGTCAAAATCCCACACAATCCCTGTTGCTGAGAGGTTGTATTTCCAGCGATTCAACGCCCTAAACCACTTGTACTGTCTGGGGACGATCGCTCACAATCCCTACTCCTCGCCTCTATCCGATCTAGCTGCTCTGCCACAACTGCCCAAAAGTCAATATCTTCAGAGGAAATGCCCTGAGCTAAAATCAAATCTTCTCCGCGAACCTTGATTAACTCCCCTCGGACAGAGGCCGTCAGAGAAGACACCGAAACCCCTTCCGATTCTGTGACCATCAAATTGTACAAATCCCCTACCCGAACGCGGGTGTACTCATCAGTTTCTTCCACGCGATCGGGAGCACGATCGAGTAAATACTCAAAAGCTCTTTGAGCCGTTGGCAGAATAGACTCAGCCATTTTTACCTGCTGAATGTCCATTGTGACTGCTGGCGGTACTGAATCAGCATTCAAATCGCCTGCTGGCGAATTCGGAATTATCGGTTCTAACCAGTTAGAAAATATAGCAAAATCTTGTGAGTTTTCTTTAACAGTTGCACCCAAAATCTCTGCATCGCCATAAGATAGAGCGCTTTGCACTTCACCCTCTAAAGTAATCCGCAGTACGATGTGGCTGTCTCGATCTGAAATAACTCGGATCGCTTCACCCTCCTCTAAAAATGCTGTCCAATCTTCTATAACTTTGCGTTTCCCTAGCTTAAAGTATTGACAGCCATCTAATAAATTGCTAACTAACAAATTCTCTAGTTCTAACCGCTCCTCTTCTGGCAGCTTTAATATCTCTTCTTTACACTGTTCTTGTACTTCCTCTTTAAAACTTGCGCTACCATCCTCGGAGATTCCCAACGAGCGATCGCTCGTTTCATTTTTGCCTCGTCCTGCTAATATTTCAAGCGGGTTTAGTTCAAAAATTACTTGTTCTTCACCTTCATTCTTGTCTTGCAAAATAGCCGAATTGCTAAAAGCAAGAGGTACGATCGGTTCGCTGGAATTAGAGCGATCGCTCTCCAAATCTTGCTCCTGTATTTCAGCATCTTTTGTTGCTATTTCTGTCGAGAAATCCTCGGCTTCATCGCCCTCTACTTCACTGCTAAACTTTCCAACTCGATCGTCCCCATCTACTTGGGACAGCCCGACAAGCAAATCTTGTTTTGGTTGCCAATCTTGCCTTTTGGAGGAGGATAATCCTTTAAGCTCGAGAACTCGGCGCTCCCAATCTTTGTTTAATTCGATGAAATTGGCTGCATTAGTTTTTACCAGACTGATTTGAGCATAGGCATATTTCTCACCTGCCAAGGACAGGGCAAAATCAATAGCAGCAAGGCAACCGTGATAGAAATCTTGAGTCTCGCCGATGCAGATGCAATCTTCTATAATCGGTTCGCAATCGGTTTCTCTTCCAATTTGTCTGAGTTGAGAAATAGAGCTAGCCGGCAACCTGCAAATTGATAGTTTACAGTCGCCTCCTCCTGAATTTGAACTTAGATGTTGTTGGGGCGAATCATCTCCTCCATCATTGATAAAAGTTGCTATTTTAGCTTCTAAAAGGCTGAGTGTTTGTACCCCGACTTCTTCATCTATTAACTTGACTGCCCGATCCAATCCTGCAAGCAATCCCTGATAAAAATCTTGGGTTTCTCCAGCTATCGATCGGTCAGTTGCTATCTTCTCAAAAAAAGCTAACCCTATTTGTTTTAGCCTCAAAATATACTCAGGAGAAAATCTTTGCATCGTGCCTAAAAACATAAGCGTACCGCCACCTAAAAGCGCGTCGATCTTTTAGGAGCGCAAATTAAATAATTTACACATATTTGTGGGATGGGCGTCCAGAGAGGACGGGCGGGACGCCCATCCCACAAACCATGAAATTGTAAGTTATTTAATTCTCATTCCTTAGCAATCAACCTATCACGCGCTCTTGTCGCTCTCGATACGTCTGGAGTTGTAACTAACTTTAGTTCTCAAGGCATAGAACATTGAACCAGTAATTGTTTTATCAAAAAGTATTGTTCCGAAAAAAAGCCATCTAACAAACGCTTTTTGCCTATTGCTATAACTAGCTGGAATTACAAGAAACAACAGCCAATCGGATGATAGTTTTTACATTTGGATCGCATTTTAATAGTCCGCAAGATTAATATTGTCGGTGACTTTTGAGGTGGGAAATTAGGAGGGACGGCGGATTTAGTTTACGGCCTTTAGCTTTTAGCTTAAATCAGTAACTTTTACTGTCAACAGGAGAACGGCATTCCCATGCAGTTTAACCATCAACACAGCTCTCAACAGCCCGTACCGGCCGATCCGCTGCGGCACAGCAGGAGGAACATACTAGCATCCATCCTATTGCTATTGGAGTGCGATCGCGCTCTTGCCGACTGGTTTCTCCCCCAACTACCTCACGTCTCAGGATTTACCTACAAAGGAAATCGCTTTTTGGTAGCAACTCACAAAGAGGCCGAGCAAATAGTTTGGGGGTGGATCGAGCATAATTTATGGGCAGTAGCCAATACTGATGAAGATATTGACTTGCTCCTCCAGCACTTGCAAATTTCCCCATCTTTGGTTGAAGCATTTAATGGGCAAGCTACTCTCAATTATCTTCGGACTGCTCACCCTAGAAAATTTTGCAAGCTTCTGTCTCCTGCCATAGCCAATCCCACCCAGTTCGTACAAGCTCTGTTTGAGAACCGCAGCAGACCGGGATTAGTTAAACGCGCCATTTGTGAGTCAGCCCAGTTCTCGCCTCTGGCTTGGACAGAAGTGGAACGGGCTGGATATCTCATTTACTGTATTGTCGATCGACCAGAGGTACTTCCTGGTTCCCTCAAACTAACAATCAACTATCCTTATCCCTGCAAGCCAAGGGCGGAGCGAGCTTAGAAGTATTTACAGAACTGGCAGAAAATTAGGCTCTCAAGTGAGTAACTCTCGCCAGGACTTACGCAATTGCCGTTGTTTTTTATAGCAGCGGCATTGTCACTGTTGCCAATTCCCCAGTGGGGAAAAATAAAAAAATCCCTAATGCGCCTTAAAAAATATCTCATTGATATGAGAGCATAACTATAAGTTTTTCTACAAAACGGTCAGAGGATAGGGTTTATGCAAAAAGCGCAGATATCCCCAGACTTCAACAAGAATGCAAATATGCTTACAGTTTTAACCGCCACCTCCTCTTGCACGCAGGATGGAAACTATGGCGGCACGCTACAGGAGCCCAAGTTATGACAAAGATAATCTCGCTGTTCAACCAAGCCGGCGGTGTGGGGAAAACCACGATCGCGCTCAATCTCGGCTACCACCTCTCAAAGCGAGGCCGCAAGGTTCTTCTCATCGATATCGATCCTCAAGGTTCTCTGACACTCTTTATGGGGATTGACTCTCAGAATTTGGATAAAACTGTGTTTGATGCCATTGTCAATGAGGAGCCTATGCCCATCCACACGGGCATTCACGGTATGGATTTGGCTCCTACCAACATCAACCTCAGCGCGGCGGAAATTCAACTGGTTAACATGGATTTTCGGGAAGTTCGTCTCAAAGATGCGATCGCCCCCATTCAAGACAACTACGACTTTATCCTCATAGATTGCCCTCCCAGTTTAGGGCTTCTCAGCTACATCAGTCTAGTAGCTGCCACTCACGTCTTAGTTCCCGTTGAGACTCACTACAAAGCCTTTGAGGGAACCAACCTCTTGTTGCAAACAGTAGCGAGAATCAAAAAGAAAGGAAACCGCTCTTTGCAGATAGCTGGTTTTGTTCCCTCCCGCTATGCTGCTACCAACTCTCAGGACAAGCGGACTCTCAAGGCTATGAGCGAGCAGTTTACGACCTTCGGCCCCGTTTACACTCCCATCCCGCGCATAACTGCTTTTGCGGATGCTTCCGAGAAACAAGTCCCGCTTGCTGTTTACGAACCTAAAAATCCCGCCGTCAAAATATTAGACCAGCTAGCAGCCAAGATGGAGAAACTCAATGTCAAGTAAGAATGACCAGCCCTATAAAGGTAAGGCAAATTTGAGCGTTTTGTTTGGAGATGATGAAGTGGCAGAACCAACGGCAGAAAAACTGCTCTCGATTGAGTCGATCGAGCTTCCATCTTCTCAACCTCGCCGATACTTCGACTCCCAAGCTATGCAGGCTTTGGTTGAGTCAGTAAAAACTGATGGAATTCTCCAACCTCTATTAGTCCGTCCTTTGGGAGATGACAAATACGAGCTAGTAGCAGGCGAAAGGCGGTATAGAGCTGCAAAAGAATTGGGGTTGACAGAAGTCCCCGCGATCGTTCGGGACTTGACCCAACAACAAGCTCTGCGCGTCGCATTAGTTGAGAACCTCCAGCGGGAAGACCTCAACCCAGTCGAAGAAACGGAGGGTATCTTGCAACTGCTCTCCCATCACCTCGAATACGATCTAGAAGAGGTGGTGCGGCTGCTCTACCGGATGCAAAATGACGTACAGAGGATGAATGATAACGTTATCATTCATCAGGAAATGCAAACAGTCGTCAAGGTTTTTAGCGAATTGGGACGGATGTCGTGGGAGTCTTTCGTCAGCAACAGACTGGGACTGCTGAAGCTGCCGTCAGACATTCAAGAAGCCCTGCGCCGGGGTCAGATCGAGTACACCAAGGCGCGAGCGATCGCCAAAGTTAAAGACGAGCAGGCAAGAAAGTCGCTTTTAGAAGCGGCGATCGCTGAAGGTCTATCTTTAACTCAGATTAAAGAACGCATCGCCGATCTAAAGGCAGGTACTTCGCCAGAAGAACCGGAAGAAAATCTGAAAACCCAAATAAAGGGAGCTTTAACAAAAGCAAACAAGTCCAAAGCTTGGAACGATCCAAAGAAACAGAAGCGCCTCCAAAAAATCCTAACAGAGCTAGAATCCCTCTTAGGAGATTAGAAAAAGCAAGGGCGATCGCGCATCCACCAAAACGCTACAACCGGATTCCAGACAATAATTTTAGCCATTGAAGGTGATGGTTGTACCCATTCAAAGGCCGAAGTGAGAAGACACTTATGATGAATTAAATATCCGGCTTCTAGCTTCTGCCTTCTAGCTTCTGCCTTCATACTTCGGTCTTCGGATGTCTTCGACCTTTGTTTTATAAGACTAAGAAGGATTCTTGGTGCAAGTCATTGTACAACCGGACTCCTAAAAAACTATTCAGGACAGGACGCAATTGTCACAATTAGTAAGGTGCGTCAGATATCTAAACCCTCAATAATCGTTCGATCGATTTACCTGACGCACCCTACAACTCGATCTGAGTATGCCAGTTGCGTCCAGTCCTGCGATTGTTATTTGGGTTTGTTTCTGGCTTAACGCGCGATCGCGCTGCTTACTGGGCCTGATATTATTTCTGCGCTGGCTGTTGGGAGGCAAAGTTTAAGTTTTTGTGAAGAATGCCCTGTTAATCGAGAGGGCATTCTTTTTTGGCGATCGATCTGATGCAGGCGATCGCGCGCGAGAGGGAACAACTATTTCTGCAGACAGAGAAGTCGCGCACGCTAACAACAATTCTCACGCCTCAGTGGCAGTGAATGAGAAATTAGCTTTGCGGCAGCGAATGCGAAATCAGCTTTTAGGTAGAACTCACTCAAGCTTGGCAGTTGATAAGTTATGGACTTAGAAATGAAATAGAAAAACGCCAACTCAAACTAAGTTGTGCGAAGGTTGACAGTTATGCCACAAACTAACACTCTTTCAAACCGCAGCCGACTTTCACCGCCGGCAAAGTATCAAACCCGGTCAGATTCTTTTTTGGCAGATTTTCAAAAGTTGCTAAATGCTTTTGCCCGCGCCTGGAATAAGTATCAGCCAAACGATTCGCTCTCGAACGACAGAAAACAAGACTTAGATTGGCTTGAATCGACGCTGCAAGAGTATAAAATCTCCATCCAAACTTCAACTAGTCGCAAAGAGTTTTGGAAAGGTTGCAAGGATGGAAAACAAAGCAGGAGAACAATTTCTGAGTTCGACTCGCCAAGCGTCGCACAAACCTTACTCAACGCGATGCCTTCGGCTGGCGAAGCCTACGCGAATCCAAAAGCAACTCAAATATACGAGCTGGGATTTCAAGTTGGATGGCGGTACGTTCGCCTCAAAGACTACTTGCTGCGAATCAGAAAGCAGCGGAAGTTGGAAGAATCCAAGCAGCTTCAAGATTATCAACAGTTTTTAAGTTTTATCCGCCAAAAGCCTGACTCAGAAGATATGGACTCGTTCGTAAGCTTTGGATGGAGGCGGGAGAAAAAGCTAGGACAATGAGAGATAAACCCAGTAAAATCTTGGCGGTTGACGATAAAACTGACAACTTATCGATCGTGCAGGCTATCCTCTCAGAAGAAGGCTACTGCGTCAGCACGAGTTCCAGCGGACTTGATACTTTAGCTCTAGTAGAGGAGTCACCACCAGATTTACTTTTGTTGGATGTAATGATGCCAGAAGTAGACGGTTACGAAGTAACTTACAGAATTCGCTCAAATCCTCAACTTCCTTTTATCCCCATCTTGTTAATTGCGGATGATAACTCAATGACCGTAGCAGATGGACTAGACTTGGGCGCAGACGATTTCGTTTGCAAGCCCATCCAGGTAAATGAGTTACTGGCCCGCGTCCGCAGCCTCCTCCGGCTCAAACACAGTATAGATGCGATGCAGGAAGTGACAAAGGCGCGAGAGGATTTTGTATCTCGTCTCACCCACGATCTGCGGATTCCCCTTGTTGCTGCTGATAGAATGCTGGCCCTACTCCAACGAGGAAAATTCGGCGAACTGCCCCAAAAAGCGGTAGAGGCGATCGCCACCATCGGCAGCAGCAACCAAAATTTGCTTTCGTTAGTCAATACTTTACTGGAGGTTCACCGATTTGAATCGGGTTGCAAGACTCTCGCGATCGCCCCCTTTGACTTCAAAAAAATGGTCAAAGAAGTCGTCAAAGAATTGGAGGCTGTCGCTATCGACAAAGGACTTGTCCTAACCTGCGATGAGTCCGACTCGCAACCGCTGCGGATTGAGGGCGATCGCCTGGAACTCCGCCGAGTCATCACCAACTTAGTCGGAAATGCCATTAAATTCACCGATTTTGGTTGTGTGAAAATCGTTGTCCGTTCAGATGCTAAGTCGGTAAGCATTAGCGTAGCAGACACCGGCCCCGGCATCAGAGCCTCAGAACAAGCCACGTTGTTTGAACGATTCCGCACCGGAAACCATGCTAGAGCAGGTTGCGGCCTGGGGCTGCACTTGTCTCGCCGGATTGTAGAAGCCCACTCTGGCAGTATTGACGTGGCATCAACGGTGGGTCAAGGCAGCACATTTACTGTACGGCTCCCCATCTCGCTCTAAAAGTCTTATTTGGATACAAAAGAGCGCATACGTTCTACCTCGGGCACACTCGTGCCGCTGAAGTACCATTGTCCTTTTTTTAAACAAACCATGAATAAAATTAGCGTTGCCTTAATTGAAGACCATCACCTGACAAGGGCCGGAATCAAAGCAGCTTTAGAAGACTGCGAAGAACTTGAATTTATCGGAGAAGCAGCTAATGGTCTGCAAGGGATAACTTTACTGGAGAAAAGCGTGCCTGACGTAGCGATCGTTGATATCGGACTGCCTGGATTGGTAGATGGAATTGAACTGACAAAAAGGTTCAAAGAATACATACAAATTCCCAAAACTCCAAGCGTAAATAACCAACCGAAAGTGTTGATTTTGACTATGCAGGATAACGAAGAATCGGTGCTGGCAGCTTTTGCAGCAGGTGCTGACTCTTACTGCATGAAAGATGTCAGTTTTGAAAAGTTAGTGGAAGCTGTTGTTGAGACAAATGCTGGCGAAAACTGGATCGATTCTTCAATTGCCAGAATCGTTTTGGCTCGCATGAATAATCCTTTCAAGGAAGCTGTTACCAAAGCTGCCATCTCCACTGTGTCAATCAATGGAGTCGATCCGGAGTACAGTCAGTCATTAATGGCGAACCCTTTAACAGAACGCGAAAAAGAGGTTATAGAGCTGATTGTCGAAGGGTGCAGCAATGAGGAAATTTGCAAGCAGCTATACATTTCCCTCGGTACTGTGAAAACTCACGTGCGTAACATCCTCAACAAGCTGTCTTGCGACGATCGCACTCAAGCTGCTGTCAGAGCTCTTCGTGCTGGTTTAGTTAACTAAATCCTTTTCAAGAGCAACCGCTTGGTGGATAATACAACAGAGAGGTTCCAGCAATCTAAGCTATCTAGGCGAGGGTCGCGATTAGAGGAAGTGCAGTGCCAGTTAATGCCGACAAACCACACTTGTGGAAACCCGATATTGCCCTGTCGGTAGACTTTTACAACAATTGGTTCATGCAGTTCGCTCCCCTCGCCTACCGCGACACTCGCATTGCTACAACTAAACTTGTTGAATACGCCTTAGCAGAAACAGCCAATCTGACCAACATCACGTCCGCCCTGCTGCGACAGCATCCAGAGGTTTTGCCTATTTTACGCATGGCGGCAGCGCCGCCAATTGCGCGCGATCGCCTTATCGGTTTAGCCGGGGTGTCGCCCAATCTAGTCAAAAATATGGAAGAGAGACAGCGAATTCCGCCTCGCGCAGACATTGCAACTCTGGATGCTGAACTGACAAAAATCAGTCAAATTATTGCACGGCTGCTCGACAAAGATATTTTTCCTTGGCTAGAAAGCGGGCAGCAGCCAACCGATAGTGAAGCTCAAAAAGCAGCGACAATTGTAGCAGATCGCCTTTGCGGTGCGATTTCTGACCCGATCGTTCGCAACGCTCAAGAACGAAGGCAGCTTGCTACGATTAGGCAATGGCTGGAACAGCGCGGTTATTCTTATGTTAGAGGAGGAGCCGGATTAAGTTTTGAGACAATGCAACCGGGGACTTTCTCGTTTCGGCTCAAGATTCTGGTACTTTTACAGTCTGGCAGCAAACAAATTAATATCCCTATTGACGTTGCGATCGCGCCAATTAATTCTAGCCCCGGTGAATTCCCGTTACTGATTGAAGCGAAATCTGCCGATGACTATACCAATCCGAATAAGCGACGCAAAGAAGAAGCTATTAAAATGACTCAATTGAGGAGTAACTACGGCAATAACGTGCGTTTTATTTTGTTTCTTTGCGGTTACTTTGATAGTGGCTATTTGGGTTACGAAGCGGCAGAAGGAATTGACGCTCGTTTGGGAACATCGAATTGATGATTTAGCGCTATTTGAAATATGAATGTAACTGCAACAATTGAATTGACACGAATGTTGCGGCAATCGCAACTGGATGGAGCTAGAACTCAAGCTCAGCGAAATAAGCTAGGTCAGTTTGCTACGCCTCCAAAACTGGCAGCCGATATCCTCAAATATGCTTCAATGCTGTTGCCATCGGATATTAAGATTCGTTATAGTGGTAGAGGTAGACCTTTTCGATTTATTCTGAATCATTCAATGGCTACGGCTACCAATGTCTATTTAATGCTGTATCCCAAACCTGCTCTTGCCAAAGCGCTTTTAGAGAAGCCAGAATTGCTAAAAGAGGTGTGGCAGGCGCTCGATCGAATTTCTGATGACGTACTGATGGGTGAGGGTCGCGTATATGGGGGTGGGCTGCATAAGTTGGAACCGAGAGAATTGGGTAATGCTTTGGCCCAGAGGATTCTTGAGATTTTACCCAAAAGAAGCGCGGCTGAGTTATAAGTAAGAATTGAGGAGAATCGTCACGTAAAGCTATGTCTGCAAAAGATATCTTTCATACCGTTGTACGTTCAGCACTGGAAAAGGAAGGGTGGACGATTACTGACGATCCTATCTATCTTAAAGTAGATGAAGACAAGCTGTATGTGGATTTAGGTGCTGAAAATAACTTATTAGGAGCAGAAAGGTACGGGCAGAAAATAGCAGTAGAAATTAAAAGCTTTTTAGGTCTTTCATTGATTAATAATTTTCACGAAGCGATCGGTCAAGCTTGGAACTATAAAGTGGTTTTAGCAGAACAACAGCCAGATAGAGTTCTTTATCTAGCAGTTCCAGAAGATATTTATGAAGAGTTTTTCACTCGGCGTTTAGCTCAAATGTCAGTGACGCGGATGCAATTAAACTTGCTTGTATTTAATCCGATAAAAGAGGAGATTATACTATGGACATAGAGAAATATAGAAAACTAATTAAGTCGATTGTCGAAAAACATTCTGAATGCGATAGTGACGATCGCGAAGTAGAGACTCAAATTGCTTTCGATGTCGATCGCGATCGCTATCTGATGTTTCATGTCGGGTGGCGTGGAGAAAGACGAGTGTTTGGATGTGTTATTCACATCGAGATTAGGTCGGGAAAAATTTGGATTCAACGGGATGGAACTGAGGTAGGGATAGCCAACGAGTTAGTTGAAGCCGGAGTCCCTAAGTCTGATATCGTGCTAGGATACAGGTCGCCTTATATGCGTAAGTTTACAGAGTTGGCGGTGGGGTAGTTATGAAGTTAGAGATGAGGATAATTGAGTTATCAAATTGAATACACTGACGCAGAAGATTGAGCATCTAAAATTTTTAACAACTCGGCAGCAACGAACTGTATTAGACATCTCCTAAAAAGATTATGGAAGTCTTGCCCTATCTGGACAAAAACCTAATTTTGGGAGATGTCTATTAGATACTGTAAACGAACAACTAAAATATGAACCCCTAGTTGAGACAAGAAATCGCTCTCCCGATGGAACCTAACAGTTTAGCAACCTGGGAATTGCGGATTGGAAATGTACGGGTGTACTACGATGTAGAAGAAAACACAGTTTCTGTAGTCTACATTCAAGCAGTTGGGGTCAAGAACCGCAACCGAGTTCGGATCGGTCAGGAGGAAATTGAACTATGAAATCAGTAGAACTCGCACAAGCAACTGAATCGTTGGGTAAATATATTCAAGTTTTGGGGAAAGAGCCATTGCTTGTTATACCAATTTAATATGAAGCTGCATAGAATAAGGCTTCAAGAATGAAATTGTAAGAAGATAACGAAATGATTTGTTCAGGGGTGATTTGTGCCAAAACTTGATTCAGTCGTTCGCGCAATCGATCGAGTGTCAGAAACACTTCTCCCTTAAACTGTTGTTTGATGAATTGCCATACCCGTTCAATGGGATTGAGTTCGGGTTCAGGGGGCGACAAGCGCCCCCGAAGCCTTACAGGCAAAACTTTTCGCGCGATCGAGCCGCCTCAAAAATTTCGGCTTATTGACAAAATAATCTCGCTTAGGGAAAAGAATACCCAGTTGTGATAAAAAAGAAGGGTCCTGCTAATACCACAAGACCCAAACCAATAATATGTTGCCCTTATTCTATCACTCGATACTTGAAAAATATCTGACACCAGCACAATTACTTACCCTTCAAATGCTAGTCTGGTTGTTACAGTCTCAAAAACAAGTTAGAATAGAACGATTAGCTGCCACCCTGCAATTGCCAATCTTGCAAAGTAGTCGCCGCCGTCACATACAACGATTTTTACAGATTAAAGCACTCAGCATACTTGTACTGTGGTTCCCGATCGTTAAAGAGGTAATAGCCCGTCAGCTAAAAGTTGGGAGTCAATTAGTAATTGCATTGGATAGAACTCAATGGAAAGAGTATAATGTCTTAATGGTAAGTGCGAACGTTCAAAAAAGAGCATTTCCTATATTCTGGACTCTGCTCGACAAAAAAGGGGCTTCTAATTTGCTCGAACAGCAACAAGTGTTGCGTCCAGTTATTCGCTTGTTGAAAAGATATAAATTAGTAATTGTTGGCTCCGCGTGAATTTCATAGCATAGAGCTGGCGCAATGGTTGCACCGTCAGCGTGTGAGCTTTGTCCTCCGTCAAAAATGCAATACTACTTTCCGAGAAAAAAGACAACCATTTCAATCGCTAGATACCATCCCTGTTCAACCAGGTATTCAGCTCTTCTATCAAAAAATTAGTTTGACTAAAAAGAAAGGTTTTTCTCGCTTTAATTTGGCTGCTTATTGCAAGAGAAAATATCGAGGCAAACAAGAAGATGAACCTTGGTATCTGTTAACAAATCTCCCAAGCTTGAAAAGTGCGATCGGGATTTACAGCCAACGTTACGGCATCGAAGCAATGTTTAAAGACTGTAAAACAGGAGGGTATAACCTGGAGGGTTGTCAAGCCTCACCTGACAAATTGATTGCTTTAATAATTTTAATTGCCCTAGCCATGACTTCTGCGTGGTTACAAGGAAAAAGAACTAAGCTTCAGGGACAAGAGAAATATGTTTGTCGGCTTCAAGAAACAGGCAGAACTAGAAGAAGACATAGTAACTTTTGGGTTGGCTTGTCGGCGTGAAAATTGGCTAATTGCTGTTGACTTCTGTCAGGAGTGGGTAGAGTCCATGCTGAGTTTAGTTCGCAATAAACAGCCATTTTATCAGAAGGGATTGAGAGCCATAAAGCTTATAGGACAAGCACTTTAGCCTCGTTGTCGCCCCCTGAAGAGTTCGGGACCTGACGGGGTGACAACCCCGTCAAAACATCGATCGAATAAGGGACATAGCCCTTAGATCCCTCTGAAAAAATGTAACTTATTGCGCCTGATTTTCATTAATTCCGTAATAACATCTTGACAAAATTCCATTTGAAAGTCGCAGGCGTAGCTTACAAAGATTTCTCAACTTGGACTGCCTTGACATAAAGCGCTTGTGGTTTCCGATAGTTAGAGAAATATTGAAGGAAAAATTTAAAAAGTCTCAACCTTTAAAGCTAGCTATCGATCGAACGAGCGTGGCGAGACAAAAATGTATTTGTAATTAGTTTGATTTGGAACAAACGAGGTATTCCCTTGTACTGGCAACTATTAGATAAAAGGGGGAGTAGTAACTTATCTGAACAGCAAGCTCTTATCAGTCCTATTTTAGAGCTTCTACAGGATTATGAAATTATCATCATAGGCGATGCCTGAATTTGGCAGTGTCAAACTGGCGTCTTGGCTTTGTGAGAAGGATACAAAGTTTGTTTTTAGGATTAAGCAGGAGCGTTACATCCAACAAGAAGAATCAGATTACACCCACTTATATGACTTGGGCTTACTGCCAGGTACTAGCTTTTACCTGACGGGAGTTAAAGTTACCAAACATGCATGGTTTTGGCAAATTCGATGTAGCGGCTTATTGGCGACGTAAATATCGAAACAACGGGGAAGATGAAGGTTGGTATCTCTTAACTAACTTAGGGAGTTTGAAGAGAGCGATCGCTGCTTTTAGATGTCGTAGTGGGATCGAAGCCATGTTTAAGGACTGCAAAACAGGCGGTTATAATTTAGAGAAGAGTCACGCCAACGCTCGGCGTTTAAAAAACTTAATTTTAATCATTGCCATTGCCTATACTTGTGCGACGTTCCAAGGTCAAAAACTCAAACTGGGAGGGATTCAGAAGTATATTGGTCGGTTAACTGAATGTAGGCGCTCGCCACGCCGTCATAGCAGCTTCTGGATTGGTTTATATGGCCTATCGTGGGCGGAGCGAAGCGGAGGGGATTGGAATGGAGTTTTGTCAAGAAATTGTTGCTGAATTAATGAGAGCTCGACCTAATAAACTGCCATTTTTTCAGAGGGGTTTGAGGGCTATATCTTTGATTCGATCGGGGTTGTGACGGGGTTGTCACCCCGTCAGAACATTATTTCTTGGTGGGGTTACTTAACAATTCTGACCCCATCTTTTTTTAGCTCAAGTCGATCGAATTCGCCACTGGTGGGGCTTTTGACGGGGCTGTCACCCCGTCAGGCCGATTCCTCAATGATTCAGGGCATCATTCACCAACGCCGCATTTTTTTCTCGAAATCGCAGTGTGAAAATGCTACCCGTACCCAATTTGCTCTGCACAGTCAGGCTACCGCGATGTGCTAAGGCTATAGCTTGCGCTATTGCCAACCCCAATCCCGATCCGCCAGTAACGCGATCGCGTGAACTGTTAACTCGATAGAAACGGTCAAAAATTTGCCTTTGATCTTCTGCGGCAATCCCACACCCTGTATCTTGAACATGAATCACAACTAAATGGTCACTTTTCTCTAAAATAACAGTTACTTTGCCACCAGGTGAAGTGTATTGAATCGCATTGACAATTAAATTAGAAACTAAGCGATAAAGCTGGTTAGAATCACCGATAATAGTCAATGGCTGATGCACCCGCAATTCCGATGTTAGCGCTACCTCTCTTGCGATCGCCATTGCTGCCAATTCCTCGACTAAATCGCTAACCAGGTCATTCAAACAACACAATTGAGGGCGATAGGGTATCGGTTGATGATCCATGCGCGCCAGCAACAGCAAATCGGCAACTAACTGAGTCAGCCGTCGGTTTTGGCGATCGATCGTCCGCAAAATTTCCCGCGCCTCTTTTTCATCCAATTGAGCAGTCAACAGCGCTGCTTCTACTGTCGCCTGCGACGCCGCTAAAGGCGTTCGTAATTCGTGAGCGGCATCCGCTGTAAACTGTTGAATTTGTCGGTAGGAAGAATAAATCGGTTTCATGGCCAATCCTGCCAATAACCAACTTGAAAAGCTTATCAAAATCAATGCTGTAGGCAATCCTAATTTCAAAACCCATTTCACTGTACTGAGATAATCGTTGAAGTCTTGCAGGCTCCGCCCCACTTGAAAATATCCCCAATCTTGCTGGCTTTTAGTGTGCAGCGCTACAGAAATTTGGTGATAAACGTTGCCTTTGGTGTCAGTTATTGTTTGCCAGTGTTTGGAGTTAAATACTGGCGGTAATTCTGCTGGATAAGCGCCTGCTGTAGCAATCAATTTCCCGGAATAATCAAATAAACGAATATAGTAATAGCCTTGGTTGATAGCGCTTAAAATATGGCGGCTTGGCAACGGTTCTTTAATGCCGTTAACCCCAATTAGGCGGAGGTTGGGCAAAAGTTCGTTTACTATTGGCTCCAAGCGTCCGGGCTGCTGCAATTTGAGTTCTAGGCTGTCGTGTAGCGTCCCCGCTACCGATTCTAATTCGCGGTCTATGGCTACCCAGTGAGCATGGGCAATCGCCCTATATACGCCAAATCCCAACAAGCTTAAAATCAAACCCATTACTGCTGCATAGGAAATGGCTAATTTCCAGCGAGTCCGGTTAAATAGTTTATTTTGATTCATTTTTCATAATTTGGTAATTGGTAATTGTTAATAGGTAATTGGTCAGGAATTACGCATTTCAACGTAATTATGTCATTCTGAGTGTACCGAAGAATCTCACAGATGCTTCACTACACTGCGTTGCGTTTGACTCATGACAGACACAATAGCTGCGTCCAGGACTGTTGGTAAATAAAAGGGGTTCTGAACAATGCCCACCCTACTTTAATTTCTCATCCGGTATCCTACGCCGTGTACAGTTTCAATTAAATTCGCGCAGCCAACCGACTCAAGTTTGCGCCGCAGCAAGCGCACTTGAGCTGCTACGACATTGCTAAAGGTATCTGCACTAACCTCCCATAGCTGATTCCGAATTTGGTCAGTAGTGACAATTTGGTTCGGATGTTTCATCAAGTATTCTATCAGTTGAAACTCTTTGTTTGTTAGAGAAATTATCTGGCTTTTGCCACTTATAGCGAGATGGCAGACAGTTCTATTTCCGCAGTCCACAACCAGATTTCCTACCTGTAGCTGTTGCGGTAGAATTTGGGGAGATCGCCTTTGCAAAGCCCGCAATCTTGCTAACAGTTCCGCCATCCCGAACGGCTTCACTAAATAATCATCAGCCCCCGCATCGAGTCCAGCCACTTTATCTTCCATTCGGTCTTTTGCTGTCAGCATCAAGACTGGCAATGCGCTATTTTTGGCGCGCAATCTTCGCAGCAGTTCTAACCCTGACAATCCTGGAAGCAACCAGTCAAAAATAGCCAAGTTATATTGAGTCCAATGACTTTCTAAGTATTCCCAAGCTTCACAGCCATCCTGGGCCCAGTCAACGATATATTTTTCTTGCTTCAAAGTGCGATCGATCGCTTTTCCTAAATCTGGCTCATCTTCAACTAGCAAAACTCTCATAACTCTAATTTATAGCAGTAAATCCCTTCAAAACTTGACTAGCAAACAGATAGCAACGCCTATAGTACCCCCACTTTTTGCCTTTGAGTGACAAATAGCAGATTTTAAATTGCAATTTTCTCTAATTTATTCAAGTTACTTGCAATTTAAAATCACCAAATGCCAGCTACATTTAGTAGGTTTGAATTAAAACTGTACCGAGTGGTATGTCTGCGTTTATTCCCACCATTTTACCAGCGATCGCGTACATCCAATTGCGACTGTAACCAGGAGTGTGAATGCCACGCAGATCGATCGATATGGTGGTGTCAACAGAAACAGGTTGGGAGAAAACCACTGTCGCTTTTCGGTTATTAACAGAAACTTGAGACTCGATTTTTTGACCGGATTGATTTTTTACTTCAATTGGGCCGCGCATTTTCACATCATCCGGCAAATCAATTGCAAGTGCCGAAAGAGCTTTTCCCTGAACGTGAACTTCAAAATGATGGGTAGCACCCTGAAAGCGAGCTCTATTGGGATGGGCTCCGCTGTGAATCAGGTGAGAAATATTAGCATTTCGCATTGCTCCTCCCGCAACAGTAGCGGGGGCATTAGATGCCAGCATTAAGGTGAATGCAGCAGCGTAAATTAACTTTTTCATGGCGATGCTCCTCAAATAATTAACTCAATGGACTCGGCATTAATTGGTTTAAAAGCCCTGAAATAAATCCAGGTAAGATGTCAGTCGCTTAAAAAATCAACCTCCAAAAGCATTTACCAACGCGGGAGAGTTTGAATATTGGCCGTACCAACTTTACTGTCTGAACTCTGACCCACTTTCTTGGCATAAACGCGGTATATATAAGTACGCGGGTAGATTGAAGCCTCAACTTCAAGCACAGAAATTGTCAGCAAAGTTCCGGCAACTACAGGTTTGGAGAAAACTACCGTTGCTTTTCCACCTTTAACAGAAGTTGTTGCACCAATCTTTTCACCGGATTGACTGCTTACTTCAATACCCTTGATTCGCAGTGATGGCAACTGAATTGACAGTTCTGAAATGGCTTCTCCTTCAACGTGAACTTCAAAATCGTGGAAGGCTCTCCAAGCTGGATAGTCAGGATAGGAACGGCCTCCGACAATGTGAGGTGATTGGGAATCTCCCGGTATTCCTGTTGCTTTTGCTGCGGAGATAGAAGAGGTAATAATTAAGGCAAATGCTGCACTAATGCTAATTAATTTTTTCATGACTGCACTCCTTGAAAACTAAGGTTTGGCTTATTTCTTAGTTTGATAGGTATGAATGAAACTCGGATGAAAGATCGGCCGTAACACCAGATTTTTTTATTGATAGCTGCGAACCCGTGCCATACCGAGGGGGATGTCTGCATCGTCGCCCACGAATTTAGCGGCAACCTGGTATAACCAAGCGGTAGAAACTCCAGAGATTCTTACTTTATTCATGGCAATTTTGATTGTGGTTCCGGGAGAGACAGGCTGGGAGAATGTTAGTATGACTTGATTGCTAGTGACAGAAACATTAGTTTCAATCTTCCGGTCTGAATTGTCAGATATACTGATATCATCCCTGACAATTAACCCCGCAGGAACGCGGATTTTTAATTGAGAAATAGCCCTACTTCCTTGAGGAATCTTCAGCCAGAAAGTGTGCCTGACAATTCTTGCCTTAGTTTCAGGGAATTGTACTGAACTATCAATGTGAGGAAAATTCTCGGCACCTGTTCTGGTACTCGCATGGACAGCAGGAGCTAAAGCTGCGGCTGACAGAGCAAATACGGCACCGTAAATGAGTGTTCTCATAGTCTTGACTCTCTAAGGAATTAACTGCGCCCACCCAACATTCATATTTGAAGAGTTAGCTTCTTATTAACTAGATTGACAATTAATTATGAAATCAAGATGAAAAATTAGATGGGGGGGTAATTTTTTTGCCACTAAACAGGACGAGTACCAAAATCACCAACTGGATAGAGCCTGGGGCAGCAATCAGAGCTACAATGAAGTTGAGCGGTAAGATTGAGAAAGCTACAAGGCGCGTAATCTCTTCGGAGGTATTGAGATATAGGTAAGTTCCAGAGCGATCGCCAGTAAAATAATAAACACTGAATGCATCTTCAGCTCCTCCCTTATGGCAAGTAAAAGCGTATTAATTAATGACTAAGAAGGGTTCTATTAAGAACCCTTCTTAATCAGAATCGTCAATCTATTCGTCGATTCATACTGGATGTGAGGAGGTGCTATTAACTAGATTGACAGCTAATAATGAAATCAGGATGAAATATCAGGTGTCTGACTGCGATATTTGACCGATCGCCTTTAAACACAATTAAAAGCGTATTGATACGCCCATAAATGGCTGAATGTCGTCAGCAGCCTGTGTTAACCCAATGTTTACACCTGCATCCAGTTGGATATTCTCTGTCAGCAGATACTTGAGACCAGTGTCAAATGTGGCAACAAACTGGGAACCTCTCTCAGTAGTCTGCTGGGTAAACAACTCGAAATAAGTGCTCCACCGCTCGGAGAGTTCACGACCAAAACTAACGGTATTGACGAACCCAAGATTATATCCAGAGGCATCTTGATTCTTATTAAAGTCGAACTCTGTCTGCATACCCACGTCCCAAGTCTCAGATAATTTGACTGCAAAGGGGACAATAACGCCACCCTCAACCGAATTGTTTCCGATGTTGTTTTGATTGGTGGGTAATTTGATAAAAGGCATTTGACTGTACCTGTCGGATTTTTTTGAAAAATTTGGTACAACTATTTGACAAATGTGTGATATGTACGGTTGAACAGTCCTCTCTTATTTAGAGATGAAATGTACCCAGAAATTCCCATCTGCCATACAGACGCGACGAATTAAGTTGTAGGAATAATGAAGATAGGCTCCGCTGGCGTTGTTGTCGTACCCATTAGCAAACCATTCGCCATAAGGATCGTGAACAAACAAGCCAGTTTCGTCATAACCAACTACGGGCATAATATGACCGAAAGAAGTAAAATACCCATGTATGACAGTTGGGTTTCCATCTACCAACCAATCTTTAACTTCCTCAAATGTCCCATTCTCTTTAAAGGTATCTTGAGCACCATACTCTCTGACAATTTTTGCCAAGTCGTAGGGGTTCCAGCGACTGTAACCTTTGTTGAGTGCATATTGGTAGAGTTCGTCCTCAAATTGACCTATCTTGTCCCGGCGAGGTTTGCCGAGAAATTGCAAGCACATTGCCATTGATGTGACATTGCAAGCACCAGTCGGATTATAGTAGTTATCGAGTTGGTACTTGTAAGGAAAATTAGCCAGTTGAAAGCTTTTAGGCTTAGGTTTTGGATAAATTACCTTCCCCTCTTCTAAAATTTGGACGTGGGGCCTATAGACATACCAAATTTTAGAATTTTTAAAGGAATCTTTTCGGAAAGCTACTCGGATGCGATCGCGAACCACTTCATAAGAAACAAGCTCAAATACTTTCCCAGCTTCTATTTTTTGTTTCTCTGCATCTGATAAATCAGACATATCGATAGGTCTAGCCTGGAGAAAAGTTTCCTTAACTATCTTGAGGACTGGAGGTGGAAATTTGAGATCCGATCGCTTGGCTTCAATAAGTTTCTCGGCTGTTTTTGCTCCGATAAATCCTGGTTCGTCAGTGCACTGGATCAGCTTGTGAAATCGATTCAGGGCCGCAGTAGAGACTGGGCCAAAGATGCCGTCGGCTGGAGGGTCTAGCAAACCTAAGTCGATGAGGCGAATTTGAATTTGGCGAGTTAGCTCTTTATCGGCTGCGATCGCTTTCACATCCAACTTCTTATTTGTTCCCACAATGTTTTGGAGTTTCATAATTAATTTCTTGAATTTTTGAACGAGACGAATCTACGAATTATGAATGCTTGTTCCTAAAGAACATTCACCCAAAAATCAGCAATGACAATTTTGCCATTGCGGTTAAACTGACCCCACAGCTTGTATTTTCCCGGCTGAGGAAAACTGGTCATAAACTGTACTTGACCGTCGGGAGAATCTTTCATAGCATGGGCATGAATGTAATCTGCTTTTGTCAATGGAGATGACTGTTTGAGGATGACTAAATGCCCCCGTTCTCCCAAGTAAGGCTGCAAATCTGTAACGGGTCGATCGCTAGACTTTTGTTGCAACTTAAAGATTAAGGTGACTTCTTCACCTGCTTTGACCTTTGGTTGAGAAAAGGCTAGATTAGCTTTGGTATCTCCAAATGTTTTTGTATAATTAAAATCAATTGCTGCGGCTGGCAGATTGTCGCCTGCAACTTGTTTTTTCATCACTGAAACTTGTTCTTTTTGACCGGATGGTTTGTAGTCGCTAAACAAGGTGTAACTGCCCGATTGCGGAAAATTAGCCTCGACTTCAAAGCTACCGTTTCCTTTGTAGGTGGGATGAAGGTGGCTGAAAAATTGCAGATTGTCACTGACAACAATGAGGTGCATCAGCTTTTGTTGAAAAGTGTCAAAATTAGCGATCGCTTTCCCGGCTGAATCTTGAACGTCGATCGATAACTTAACAGGCGTTTTAGGGGCGATGTCTCTTGAAGCAGTGAGTTTTGCCTGAGTAGTTGTCGTCTGAGTCGGTGTTGAATGTCCTCGATCGGAGTTACTTGATTTTTCCCCATCTTGCATTCCACCCATTGAGGAATCGCCATGTTGCATCGGTGGCATTTGAGAGCCTTGATTTTGGGCTTTACTATTGGTTAGCCCGCTAATTGCGATCGCCCCAGCAGCAACTAAACCAGCAAAACTGTAAATCATTAATTTTTTGTCCATACTGTTATCTCATTGATTCAAAACATTCAGTTGAATTGGCTCTAGCCTGCCTCTTCCTTACTGTTTGCAGACAAGGTGAGTATTACAAATCCCACCTTGCCGAAGCGCGATTAATTAAGCAGCAGCAGTTGCCATCTGGCGGCATTCCGCAGCACAGCGCCGACAAACTTCAGCGCATTTTTGACAGTGTTCGTTTTGATGTTTCTCGCACTCGCTAGCACAAGCTTCGCAGATATCCGCACAGACTTTACAGATTGCCTCTGCAAAGCGCGAACCGCGACTCATAAAACTAGCGCAAGTCCAGCAGATGCTTGCACAATCGCGGCAGAGTCGGGCGCATTCTGGCATTTCTCCGATGCAGCAGTCAGCGCATTTTTCGCATTCAGTAGCGCACTGAACCACTGTATCGCAACAGGATTGGTGATTGTGTTGGTGTTCGCTCATAAGTAAATCTCCCTGAAAAATTTGATGTTTTAAAGGATTGAGCAGCATTTAACTGTCCTTAACTTCAGATTGACATTTATAAATGAAATCAGGATGAAATTGTTAAACGCATTTTCCGCATTTTCGATCGCCACCAAACCCAGGTATGTTGAGGAAATCCCGATTAAATTCCCAGAATGTATTGGCTGTAATTCTTGGGTAAAACTTTTTGCAACAGGTAAATAATTACAAAACAAACTAGCAAATCCACCGTCACTAAAAATGCGAGCTTTAGCAGCGGAGCGGCAGGATACACAACTTGATAAAACGCTGAAAAAACATACCTCACTACCATCAAATCCAGCAGGTATATAGGAAATGAATAAGCAGCCAATATTTTGATTAATCCAGATACTTTACTAGGAAGTTTGATTTTTTGAGAAAATGCCAAGATCGACAGTACGAACAAAATTGCGTATCCTTGAGTAGATAGTTTAAAAAACGATCGGGCAAACCAGGCATCAGAATTCACTTCACTGAGTAGGTAATATTCCCAAATACTAGCTAGATAAAACAAGATTGTTGCTGCTAAAACCAGCCTTTTTTGGCGCTGAAGGTATTCTTGAATTTTGTTATAATGACTGCCAAGAACTAAACCAGTTGAAAACGGCAAAATCCAACTAAAAATCCAGCGCTCCATCAGCGGTATAGGTATTGAAGGTAAGTATTTGAGAGCAGCTAGGTAAAACACTGTGGTAAAAGCTATTTGAATTATGAAACCCAAAGCCAAAATTTTTATGGGTTCTAAGAATCTTAATTTAACGAGAATCCACCACCACAAATAGCATTGAACGATCGCAACTATAAAGTAGTAGGGGGGCATCACAGAGCCTGTCAGCACATCTGGTACTAATCCCAGTAAATCGAATTGTTTGAGGTTGCCCAAATTATTTAAGATGTAGAAGGCTACCGACCAAAAAAGATAGGGCGGTATAATTCTCGACAGCCTTTTCTTTAAGATCGAGGTCGGATTATTCTGATTGTCAAGCTTGTTGGCGAGAAAAAACCCGCTGAGCACTAAAAATGCAGGTACGCAGAAAAGCTGGAGCGTATCGATCGAGATCAATAAAATACTACGATCTTGACCAAATGCAAAGAAACCTGCATGAATAATCACAACACTGACGATCGCCAAAGCTCTGATTAAATCGAATTGGGCAAACCTAGTAGATGCTTTTTGCATTGTAAAAACAGGGGTAGTGATGGTAGCCACACTCGGCTGCAAACGATATTTGTCAAGGGTTCCAGTCTTAAGTTGACACCTGCGGGCAGTGACGTATCCCTACTGCATGGTGGGTGCAACACCAGAAACGTTACATTCTGATTAGACAGCGTTTAACCGCGCTCAACTTAAGGTTTACATTCATAAATGAAATCAGGATGAAAATTTTAATATTGATGCGAATTTATAGTCCGGCTAAATAGCTCATTCTCTGACAGAAATTTGGTATAATATAATAAAGTGGCAGAATTACTCTACTTTGAAAATTCCCGAATGAAGCTTACAGCAGATTGCAGGTTTGTGAAGTTCCTTCACAAGGCTTTTCGGGACACAGAATTGCCGTGTCCCTACCTCTTCTGCGTACATCACATACATGAAAAGTGCTGTATAAAAATGAGCCAGCAACATTTAAAAAACCCAATTTTCCAATGAAGGGCTATGGGGATAGCAATGCTGGCGTTTTGCCTTGCGATCGTGGCTGCTTTATTCTTTATCGACGGAAGTTGGCGGGCATTAGTCGATCGCGATAACAAACAGCCCGCATTCCTATGAAAGCATAGGAAATCAGCTATCTATCGATCGAATGTAAAACGACCGTCCACTTTTTCTCCGTTAATATCCGCTGTCACCTTCACTGGATACTGACCGGGATCTTTGACTGGAAATACCACGGCGTAATGTTTGCCATCAGCATCGTATTTTAGCTCTAATGTTTGCTGCTTTCCGTTCGGTAACTGCACTTGAGCCGTCACTTTTGCGCCAGGAATTGGTTCGTGGTTATCACCTTTTTGCAAATAAAGATCTAAGTGAGTTCCGGTATCTTCTTTCTGAGTTAAAAGTTCTAGGTGGTAAGGCCCCGACTCGACAACTTGACCTCCTTTAGATTGTTTGGGATGGTCTGTTTTAGCAGTTGCCGCGGCCGGACTGGAAGCATTAGGTGCAGAGGCAACAGGTGAAGCTGCTGGGCTGCTATTTGGAGCGCTTGCTTCGTCGCCTTTACTGCACGCTCCCAAAAACAGCAATCCGATACTGACTAGAACGATCGAGCTTGACTTGAAGGATTTCAAATGATGAACTCTTAGCATATATTGTTGAGCATCAGGTATTCCCCTAATTTTACACAGGAAAGTGAAATTAGGATGAAATTTGCGATCGCACTAAAATTTTCATTCACAGCAAGACTTCTGGCCGCTGGAATACAGAAAATTGCCCGCTTTGAGTCAGGTTTGCGATCGCCTTAACTGCCGATCGATTCGATCGATGATTTTGATTCTTATATTCAAGAAAACAATAATTATTATCATTTTGATTGCAAGCTGATGCAGGCTCATTCTGCTTGACTGGCTGCTAAACTTTTAACTCAAGCTCTATTACTTTGTGAGTTTTTGGGATATAATTTGAATAGTTGTTCATATGTCTATATAATCGATCCAACCCAGGAGGCACAGTGACAAAGCCAAAAGCAAATCCTTCCGGCTGCTGCAGTTGCAGTCACGACGACGATCGCGACCATGACCATAACCATGACCACGGCCACGGCCACGACCACAGCCACGACCACGGGAACGGAGATTTTAACCTGAAGCAAGAATTGATTCCTGTGATATCGGTTGTTGTACTGTTTTTTGGCGGTTTAATCTTTGAAGAACAACTGCACAACACGCCCTATTCTATAGGTGAATATCTGATTTTCATCCCCGCCTATCTTTTAAGCGGATGGAATGTTTTAACTATTGCCGGCCGCAATATTCTGCGAGGTCGGTTTTTTGATGAAAACTTCTTAATGACGATCGCAACTCTGGGGGCTATAGCTATTCACAAACTTCCGGAAGCAGTCGGGGTTATGTTGTTCTTCAAAATCGGAGAACTTTTTCAAGAATTTGCCGTTGGGCGATCGCGTCAATCAATTCGATCGCTCTTAGAAATTCGCCCCGACAGCGCCAACCTCAAAGCAAATGGTGAAATCAAAAAAGTTGCACCGCAAACTGTAGTCGTCGGCGATATCATCTTAGTCAAACCGGGAGAAAAAATCCCCTTAGACGGTGAAATTATCGACGGCAATTCTCAGGTTGACACATCGGCACTCACTGGTGAATCAGTACCTCGAATCGTGAAAGTTGGAGACACAGTTTTAGCAGGAACAATTAACCAGACAGGAGTTCTCACCGTCCTAGTTACTAAAGTCTTTGGTGAATCTTCAATATCCCGAATTCTGGAATTAGTAGAAAATGCCCGAAGCAAAAAAGCTGAAACTGAGAAATTCATCAGCAAATTTGCCAGTTACTACACGCCGTTTGTGGTATTTGCATCGCTAGCAGTGGCTTTAATTCCGCCTTTGTTTATTTCAGGAGCAACTAATGCAGATAGATTTTTATGGGTTTACCGCGCCCTAGTCTTGTTAGTTATTTCCTGTCCGTGCGGATTAGTGATTAGTATTCCTCTGGGATACTTTGGGGGAATTGGCGGTGCAGCCAAGAGCGGTATTTTGGTTAAAGGCTCGACTTTTCTAGATACCCTAACAGCAGTCAAGACAGTTGTTTTGGACAAAACAGGAACTTTGACAAAAGGAGTTTTTAAAGTAGCGCAAATTGTACCTGCAAATGGTTTTTCCCAAACAGAGTTAATGGAAATAGCGGCTAAAGTAGAATCTCAATCAAATCACCCAGTCGCGAAATCTATTATGGAAGCTTACGGCGGCAAGATAGATTCATCGGATGTGCAAGATTACGAAGAAATAGCAGGCCACGGCATTCGAGCAAAAGTACAAAACCGAATTGTGCTGGCTGGAAATGACCGTTTGCTGCACCGAGAAAATATCCCTCACGATATCTGCAATGCTGAAGGTACGATCGTGCATTTAGCGGTAGACAACCGCTACGCTGGCTATATTTTAATTGCTGACGAGCTTAAGGAAGACGCACTACAGGCTATTGGCGATCTCAAGAAAGTCGGTGTCGATCGAATCGTGATGCTGACGGGAGATAATCAAGCTGTAGCCGAGAGTGTGGCGAAAAAGCTCGGTTTAGATTCCTACTTAGCAGAGTTATTACCTGAAGGAAAAGTAGAGGCGATCGAAAAACTGATTTCCCAATCTAAAGGCGGCGATAAAATTATCTTCGTCGGGGATGGAATTAATGATGCACCCGTGCTTGCTAGAGCTGATGTTGGCATAGCAATGGGAGGTTTGGGTTCGGATGCGGCGATCGAAACTGCTGATATTGTAATTATGGCAGATGCACCTTCCAAGGTGGCTGAAGCCATCCAAATTTCCCGAAAAACTCACAATATTGTTTGGCAAAATATCATTTTTGCTATGTCAGTCAAAGCGATATTTATTGCTTTGGGTGCTTTTGGGTTAGCGACAATGTGGGAAGCTGTTTTTGCCGATGTCGGCGTGGCTTTAGCTGCGATTTTCAATGCGACTAGAGTGTTGAAATAGTCGGATGAAAACTACAGGAGGGAGGAATTGCCCGCCCTCCTTCTAGCAATTTGTAAAGGAAAGCAAATGGAAAGTGTCATCAAAATTTTATTGGGAAGTTTAGCTCTCAGTATTATTCACGCATTAATTCCCAACCACTGGATGCCTTTAATTGCCATTGGTAAAACTGAAAATTGGTCTCGAAGCGAAACTTTACAAGCAACAGTAATTACAGGAGTTGCTCATACCCTCAGCATTATCCTAATTGGAATTGTCGTTGGCTTATGCGGTTACAAGTTCGCTGATACCTATGTAGAGGCTGCTAAAATAATTGCACCTTTAGTTTTATTGGTTTTAGGAATTATCTATCTTTTGGCCGAGTTAGATAGTTCTCGCAAACACCACCACCATCACGCTGAAACAGTTAATTTAACTACCAAGCGATCGCACTTTCAAATTTTAGCTGTTTTAGGAACAGGAATGTTTTTCTCGCCTTGCATCGAGATTGAAGCCTATTATTTTTCAGCAGGAACGATTGGTTGGGTCGGCATACTTGTAGTTTCTGCTGTCTACTTAGTGGTGACTGTTTTGGGAATGGTTTTGCTAGTAGATTTCGGAATGAAAGGAGTTAATGCTTTAGAAGAAAAGCTGCACTTTTTTGAGCATCACGAACAAGGATTAACCGGAGTAGTGTTAATCCTTCTAGGAATGGTGGCTTATTTCATCAAAGTGTAAAATGGTTGGTAATAAAATCTAGTTTTGGGAA
The DNA here is from genome assembly GCF_036704885.1 of Microcoleus sp. F4-D5. NCBI lineage: Bacteria > Bacillati > Cyanobacteriota > Cyanophyceae > Oscillatoriales > Microcoleaceae > Microcoleus > Microcoleus sp. F4-D5. The sequence goes on from NZ_JAUBSX010000018.1 coordinate 48,197, forward strand.
ACATTCAGCACAGGAAAAAATATTATGCGCCGTCAACGTTCTCTGCCCTGGATTCACCGCTATTCCCGCCCGATTGTGGCAGGTATTGCAACTATTGGGGCTGCGATAACTGCCTATCTAACAGCAATCAAGTTATCCAATGGAACGGCAGTTTGCCCGATCGAAGGCTGCGATATCGTGCTTTCGAGTCCCTATGCCTATGTCTTTGGTTTGCCTCTTTCTTTATTTGGTTTGTTGGGCTATTTGAGTACGATCGTTTTCGCAGTAGCTCCCCTATTTGTCAATCCCTCAGAACAAAAAGCTCTCCGCTTTAAATTAGAGTCTTGGACTGGATTATTGCTGTTTGCTGGTGGCACAGCAATGATGGTTTTCAGCGGCTATCTGATGTATGTACTGGCTGTCGATATCAAAGCAACTTGTATTTACTGTATTGCCTCTGCTTTGTTGGCAACTAGCTTGTTTGTCCTAGCATTAATCGGTCGTGAATGGGATGATATCGGGCAACTGTTTTTGATAGGAACTCTGGTATCTATGTTAGTGCTGGTTTCCTCTCTTGCTCTTTATGCCGATGTCAATAATCTCGGTGCAGCGAAGGACAGCAGCATCACCATTACGACATCTTCCGGTAATTCTGAAATCGCTTTGGCGCGACATTTAAAAAGAGTGGGAGCTAAAATGTACGGTTCTTTTACCTGCGAACACTGCCAAGCGCAGAAGGAAAGTTTTGGCAAAGAAGCAGCTCGCATTATAAATTACATCGAGTGCAATCCTAAAGGGAAAAATGCGAGGCGCGATCTTTGTCAAGCTGCTAAGATTCAAGGGACTCCAGCTTGGGAAATTAACGGTAAGTTATACCAAGGGGAAAAATCTTTGCAGGAGTTAGCCGATCTATCTGGCTATCAGGGAACTCGCGAATTTAAAAATTCTTCAGGTCACGGGCATTAACTTATACCAAATCCGAGTTAGTCATCCCCTTTATAAATCCTCCGTTTGGAGCCATAGTAATTGCGATTGCGGAGCGCAGTGAACAATGATAATATTGCGGGTTAGTAAACCCGGATTTGGTATAACTTATTCACTTTTAGCGATCGCTACTAATAGCAGCCAATCGATCGCAGCTTGGTTAAGTTAGTTGCGATCGGCCGAGCAAACGGCGCTGCAATCCAAATCCGATCGCCATTCCCGCAACTACAATGCCTGTAAAGTAAGCCAACACAGTCAACCGTACTGAAAGAGGAGGCGCAACTCCTTCAACTTCTATAATTTGTGAAACCTGCAATGGTAGAAACTGACGGGCTGCATTTGGCTGGGGAGAAACTTCCACCTCAACTTGATGAGGCGCGCCATCAAAAAACTGCTCTTGCCATACCAGTTTTCCTGCCGCATCTGGGCTGCCTTTGTAGCCAAAAGCAATCCACTCATCTTCGACTGGGGTGACTTTAATATTCAACAATACATCTGTGACTGGCTGATTTGTTTTGGTATCGGTGACTTGAACTTGTAAATTAGCAGTTGTACCTACTGTGGCAGTAACATCTCCAGAAAGTCGCACCTCCAAACCCTGCGATCGCGCGATCGGGCGAGTTTTTTCTGTTGGTTTAGATTCAGTCATGTGAGACATGGGCATCGACATCTTAGACTGGGCAATTTCAGCACTGACATTGACAAATAATAAGGCAGAGATCGCAATTATTATCGCCCCACTTAACAGCAATCGCACTCTCTCAGGCGCTATTTCTCCGGCTTGGATTTTTGGCTTTCCTCCAATTGCCAAGCCGCCACCTAGCCCGACAACCAACAAAATCGCCGCTAAAATCGCAAAATTGCGATACTTCACGCCGTTTTCCGGTACTGATAGTGTTAAAGTTTGCTGGATTGGGGTAAAAGCATTTTGGGCGATCGGAGTCACCTTTGCTAACAATTGATAATTTCCCCGAATCGGCAGCATTTGCTGGATTTGCAACTCACCTTTAGGAGCAATAGCTTCTATTTCCAGCAACTTTGTGCCTTCCACAATCGGAAAATCGGTGGTAAACCAAGGATTTTTCGGCGGAGTTAGAATTGTTAACCCCATTCGAGCATTTTCTAAAGGAATACCTGCTGCATCTAAAGCTTGCAGCTTTAAAGTCGCTGGAGATGAAGGTGTAGTTGCCTCGGCTTCAAAGGGTAAAATCTGGCTGATTTGTGGTTCGGCAGTCAGTCGCACAGTTGGTTGTGGAGACTGCGAAAACCCTACCCAAGCATAGAAAGATATACTCATCATGCAGGCAGCACTAATGAGTGCAGAAAACTTGAATTTTGACATTTTAATTCTGGACTTTTAAGGACTCTCGCGTGTGGTGGGGACGGGTTTATTTAACCTCTAGTGACAGCTAACCATCAAAGTGTGGTGGCGCAAAGAGTGTACCCGATCGTGGAAGGCGGGATAAGTTGTAAAGTAAACAGTCCAGATAGTCAAAGCGCACAAGGAGATGTAGAGAGTAGCTTGCACGGGTGTTGAAAGGGTAAACCGTGCTGTTTGTTGCCAAATTGAAGAAGAAGATTGAGTAGTCATCATGTACCTCGCAGATGAAATTAACTAAATTTGCGTATCGGCGGGCATCCTGACTTGGAGAACTTGTCTCCTTCACAGTTGCGGGACAGTGCCGGACTTGCACCGAACTTTCCCCCTTACCTCTGGTGGCTGCTTCTCACCAGAACCGATTTGATATTCAGACAGTACCACAGTTTCTGCGGCTGCATTCACATTACCTAGAGTTTTACACGAAAGATACACAACTTAATATTTACTGAAATCTGCCGGATTTAGAACCCTCCGACTGATGACATTCCCCTACCTTCGTGAGATTATGAAAGAAATATGAAAATAGTTGAACTGTAAAACAAATGACTGATTCCGAGAACAAACCCAGCCTTCCAGAGGTTCACCGCAGCATTCCCATTCCCAACAGCAAAGGTTTCTGGCGTAAAATGCTGGCTTACGCAGGGCCTGGATATTTAGTTTCAGTCGGTTACATGGACCCCGGAAACTGGGCGACTGACTTAGCGGGAGGAGCAAAGTTTGGCTATACGCTATTAAGTGTGATTTTGCTATCTAATTTGATGGCAATTTTGCTGCAATCACTGTGCGTGCGTTTGGGAGTAGCAACGGGACGAGATTTGGCACAAGCTTGTCGAGATTATTTCAGTCCAAGAGTCAGTTTTTTGCTGTGGATACTTTGTGAAATTGCGATTTCGGCTTGCGATTTAGCAGAACTGGTGGGAAGTGCGATCGGACTGCAATTACTATTTGGAATTCCGTTAGTTTGGGGCGTATGTATCACTGCACTAGATGTGATAATGGTGTTGTTTTTACAAGGTAAAGGCTTTCGTTATATCGAAGCTTTGGTAATTACCATTATTGCGATTATTGGCGGTTGTTTTATTACCGAAATTATTTTTTCCAAACCGGATGCAGGAGGAGTTTTACTCGGCTATGTTCCCAAGCTAGAGATTTTGCAAAATCAAGGAATGCTTTATATTGCGGTTGGTATTTTAGGGGCAACTGTGATGCCGCACAATCTTTACTTGCATTCATCGATCGTGCAAACTCGGGCTTGGCAAGAAACTTCCGATCGAAAATGGGAAGCAATTAAATTTGGCACGATCGATTCCACAGTAGCACTGTCAATAGCTTTGTTTATAAATTCAGCTATTCTGATTTTGTCGGCTGCCACATTTCACTTTTCCGGCTATCAAGAAGTAGCGGAAATTCAAGATGCCTACAAACTGCTTTCTCCGGTGCTGGGAGTGGGTTCTGCTAGTGCAATTTTTGCCTTTGCTTTATTGGCATCGGGGCAGAATTCAACGCTGACAGCAACTCTGGCAGGACAGATCGTGATGGAAGGGTTTCTCAATTTTCGGCTGCGGCCTTGGTTGCGGCGCTTGCTGACTCGACTGATTGCGATTGTGCCGGCTTTGATAACAATTATCTTGTTTGGGGAAGGCAGTACAACTAATCTACTGGTTTTCAGTCAAGTTATTCTGAGTTTGCAACTATCTTTTGCAGTAATTCCCTTAGTCATGTTTACCTCAAACCGCCGCTTGATGGGAGAGTTTGTGAATCCATTTTGGCTGAAAGCTGTAGCTCGATCGGTTGCTAGTGTTATAGTAGGATTAAATATTTGGCTGCTATTGCAAACCTTTGCGGGTTGGTTGTCGGCGCGATCGTAATTTTCTACAGATCCCTCCCCATCTTTAATAGCAGTTGAAGGAATTAATCTTTCCTAGTTCTTAACTTTTGGTGGCTATGCTGAACCAAGCTACTGCGCGCGATCGCAGATGAATAGCGTATAGTAGTCGTCAACCTTAACATTATTCCCATGTCCTCAGAAAACCATCAGCAAGCTGTACTCCAAAAGCAATCCCACAGAAAAACATCAAGGGATTGGAAACTTGCTCCCAATTGGTTGCAGCGACAGTTCAGCCGCGCCCCGATTCGGTGGAAAATTAGCTTGGGTTATGCACTGGTACTTAGTATTGCTGTTTTGGGAACAACTGTCGGACAGCTAGTTGGAAACTTCCATACCAGAAAAGCTTGGGATCGCCTCAACCTCGAACAAGACGAGGCGCAGCTTTTAAGCGAACTGAAAATTGCTGTAGTGGAAACTCAATCCCACCAACAAAAGCTAGTTATTCTGATGGAATATCCCGACTCATTTAACCACGAAAAGGATGAATACTTCGCTCACCAAAAACAAGTTAATCAGCTTTTTTATAAGTTAAAAATTTTGGTAGCTCGAAATTTCAACAAAGACGACACAGAAATAGTAGATTTGAATCAATTTTTACAGGCTTATGATGCAACTCAAAGAGCTTACAGTCAACAACTCGATCGGCTGCTGCAAGAAATCGATCCGAAACGCTTGTCGCGAGAACAAGTTACAGCCTCGCAACAGTTACTTTGGGAATTTACTAAAAGTCAGTCGGCGAGAGATTTTAACCAACTTTCAGAAGACTTAACTAAACTTGTTAAGGTTGCCGAGCGAGGACAGGAGCAAGCCGAAATCGGTATGGATCGCGCGCGGCAAATTATTAATAAAATCAGTACCGCCAGTTTTTTACTATCGGTAATCGGTGCCACTATTTTTGCATTATACATCAGTCGGATGCTTTCTCAACCTATAGAAGCACTCACTCAAGTTGCCGAACAAGCAACGAAGGAATCCAATTTTAGCCTCCAAGCTGCGGTTACTACTGACGATGAAGTTGCAAGATTAACAACTTCTTTCAACAGTCTAGTTCAGTCTGTTAAAGAGCATATTGAAGCACTAGAAATCTCGAATCAAAACTTGGAAAAGCGCGTAGATGAAAGAACAGAAGAACTTTCCAAAAAAAATCAGGAGTTGCAGTCAGCTTACAACCAACTTGCAGATGCCTTGCACAATCTTCAACAGACTCAAGCCCAGCTAATTCAATGCGAAAAAATGTCTAGTTTGGGTCAAATGGTAGCAGGTATCGCTCACGAAATCAACAATCCGGTCAGTTTTATTTACAGCAACCTAGAACACGCTAGTAACTACGCTCGAGACTTACTGCGATTAGTGGAATTGTACCAGAAGCAGTACCCTAATCCCAGCGGTGAAATTCAAGCTGAAACTGAGGCAATAGACCTGGATTTTCTGGCTGATGATTTTTCTAAACTTATACATTCAATGAAAAATGGCGCTGACAGAATTCGGCAAATTGTTCTGTCTCTGCGTAACTTTTCTCGATTGGATGAATCGCAGCTAAAATTTGCCAATATTCACGAAGGAATTGACAGCACCTTGGTAATTGTCAATCAGCGGTTGGAGCAAAAGATTGCAGTGATTAAAGACTATGGAGATTTGCCTTTAGTCAAGTGTTATCCCGCACTTTTAAATCAGGTGTTTATGAATATAATCGAAAATGCGATTTGGGCTATTGAGGAACGAAACTTTCATGGTAAAGACTCAAGCTGTGAGACTCATAAACCTACCATCTGGATTCATACGAAAATAATAGATAGCGAGCTGGTTAAAATCATAATTAGAGATAACGGTACTGGGATAGCGCCTGAGTTAAAAAATAAAATATTTGACCCTTTTTTTACTACGAAAGATGTCGGCAAAGGAACAGGTTTAGGACTAACTGTTTGTTATCAAGCGATCGAAAAGCACAAGGGTAAATTAGAGGTTTTTTCGGAACTGAGAGAGGGAGCGGAGTTTTGCATAACCCTGTCAATTAAACCGTCGGACAATTGACATAAACACGATCGCAAACAGCATCAAGCCATAATTTTACCAAATTTTTTAGGTTTCGCTTAATCTTTCCAAGTTCTTGACATTTGTCCTCTAGAGTGAAACCGCAAACATACATGGGAAGGATTTGACGATGCAAATTGCAAAGAAAACCTCTGTAATTGACAATCAAAGCGACGGCGAGACTAATGATGAGTCGCTGGATGCGGCTAGTGTCAGCAACGATCCGATGGATCGCTGGCAGGCAAAGGATGTCGTTCCACCATTTAGCAATCAAGTAGACGGCATAATGTGGAGCGATCCGCTCGACGATCGAATAGGTAATGACTTGCTCTGCGATCGCTTCATCAGCGAAAAATTACCTGAAAATTTTCTCAATTAAATAAATCTTGCTGAGTTCTTGACTTTTGTTATCTACAGTGAAACTGCAAGCCTAAATTAAAGAAGTTTCACGCCATGAAAACCTCAACACAAATCGCTCTCGTGACAGCTTTAGTCGGTACTTTAGGGTTAAGTGCATTAGTCCGAACTGTGTACGCCTTGCCAACACAAACTCAGGTTGCCGTCATGCCCGATCGCACCAGCGCCAAATCAGTACCTGAAGCCAGTGATGGCGATGGCGAAACGAACGACGATGCGAAAGAAAAGCAAGAATCAAGTCGCCTGCAATCTCTGGCTAAAATTACACCCGAACAGGCGCGATCGGCTGCGGAAGCTGCTAAAGGCGGTACAGCAAATAGTGTCGAATTAGAAAACGAAAACGGCAGCGTTGTGTACTCAGTCATTATCGATCGGCAAGAAGTAAAGGTAGATGCTGGTAACGGTAAAATCCTCTCCACGCACAACTTAAAAGCCGAGAGCAATGAAAGCATTTATCCCCACAGCAGCATTCAAGTTTCCGAGGCGGCTGGTGGCGATAGCGATGGGGAAACTAATGATGATGCCAAGAAGTAAAGCTCAAACAAATTCGCTTTCTTTAGGAAACAAATAGAGTAGGGGCGGTGCTCTGAGTGCCCGCCCTTACTCGGGCAAATATCCCAAGTCTAGAACACTCAATGATAAACTCAAAAGAGAAATCTTATGAAGAAGATACTAAACAGGGTTCCAGAGGTTACAGGTTCCTTCTGGATTATTAAGGTTCTGGCAACTACAGTAGGTGAAACTGCGGCTGATTATCTATCAGTAAACCTGAACCTTGGTTTAAGCGTTACATCCTATGTTATGAGTGGGGTGTTACTGATTGCGCTTTTAAATCAGTTTAGGCTGAAACGGTATGTGCCAGTGATTTACTGGATTGTAGTCGTTTTGATGAGTATCACTGGCACACTGATTACCGATAGATTGGTAGACGAGCTTGGAGTTAGTTTGATTACAATAAATATAGTTTTTTCTGTTGTTTTAGCTGTGGTTTTTGCGCTTTGGTATTTAAATGAAAAGACATTAGCTATGCACTCCATCAACACAGCTAAAAGAGAGCTATTTTATTGGGCTGCAATCTTATTTACGTTTGCCTTGGGTACGGCAACAGGAGACTTGCTAGCAGAGGCTTTGAAGCTTGGTTATGCACAATCAGCATTATTATTTTGCCTTTTAATTGGGATAGTAGCCGTTGGTTATTATTACTTCAGAATGAATGCGGTCTTGGCATTTTGGATAGCTTATATCTTGACTCGTCCGCTTGGAGCATCTACTGGCGATTTATTGTCACAACCTGCTAAAAATGGTGGTTTTGGTTTTGGTACGATCGGAACGAGTATGCTTTTTCTTTCTATAATCGTCAGTCTGGTTATCTACTTAAGCCTTAAGCAAAAGAAACTAGCCCCAATGCCGATCGACCAACAGGACTGATTAGCGATCGAATCACGCGAGTATAGTTACTGTTACAAGTCACCTAAGCGCGGGCAATTGTTTCACGGTGCAATTGCCACATTACCCCTGGTAAACACAAATGCGATCGATCTTTCCAAGTTCTTGACATTTGTCCTCTATAGTGAAACTGCAAAAGTACGATAACTCGATCGCAACAATGAGCAAACTTCCACAAATCACTGCGTTCTTTTGGATAATGAAGATATGTGCAACCACTCTGGGAGAAACAGCAGGAGACCTTTTATCCATGACGTTAAACGTGGGCTATGCGGTTAGTTCCATGATATTGATTGGAGTGTTCTTAGCGAGTCTTGTATCTCAATTGATGTCGAAAAACTATAACCCATTGCTTTATTGGACTGTCATCCTTTCAACCAGCACGGCCGGTACAACAATGTCAGATTACATGGATCGTACTTTAGGGCTGGGCTACGCTACAGGGTCTGCGATTTTAGTTACTATTCTCTTGGCTATTTTGGCATTCTGGCGATTCAGTATTGGCTCTCTATCTGTTAATAACGTCAAAACGCCTAAAGTAGAGCTGCTTTATTGGACGGCAATTCTATTTTCAAATACTTTGGGTACTGCCTTGGGAGATTTCCTAGCCGATACTTCTGGACTCGGATTTGCAGGAGGAGCGTTCCTAATTTCTAGTTTGCTTGCCTTAGTATTGGCAGCACATTATTTTACCCAAATTTCCGCAGTCTTGTTGTTTTGGGTGGCGTTTGTCCTAACCAGACCCTTTGGTGCAACACTGGGGGATGTTCTGACAAAACCACACGAAAAAGGTGGCCTAAATTTTGGTACGATCGGCTCATCTATAGTGCTTTTGTCAATACTTGGAGTCTGTATCGCGTTCACAACTTTCAAGCAGAGAAGACTAATCGCGCCTGAGACTTCTAGCAATGAATGATGTAGTATCAAATTAGAAAAGGTTTGACTCTCATCTAAGTTCTGCCTCGTAGCAAAATTTGGGCGATCGGCCCGCTAGGGCGTGTTTTCAAACTTTTTAATCAGTTTCAAAGATTATATTATATATGCAACTCAAGCAATGGCGAGTGGAATGCCCGAGCTGACCTCGAATTAAGACATAAAGTTGATTTATGACTTCACTACCTTGGTTTCTAGAAGTGCTGGTTGGATCGGGAATGGGGTTTTGTTCTGGACTGTTTGGTTTGGGTGGAAGCTCGATCGGCACCCCGATTTTGCGGTTATTAGGATTACCTACGTTAATTGCGCTGGCAAGTCCGCTTCCCCTGACTTTACCCAGTGCGATCGGGGGCGCGATCGCGTATCGAAAAGCTCACCTGATTCATTGGCGAATTGCGTTATTAACAAGTTTGTGGGGTGTGCCTGGAGTGCTTATCGGAGCTTGGCTGACAGAGTTTCTTCCCGGGCTTGTGCTGATGCTTTTGACCGCAGTGTTCATTCTAGGAGTAGGATGTTATGGATTAAGTGGATTGCGCAATCAAACGCCGCCCGATCGCGCGCAGTTACGGGAGCAAATTATTCCTTACTGGTCGCCCCTTTTAGGGTTAATTAATGGATTACTGGCTAACGGGGGCGGGCTGCTGCTCGTTCCGCTCTATCAACTTGGAGTTGGACTGGAACTCCGCGCCGCCTTAGCAACTTCGCTTGCAACTGTGACTCTCATGGCGTTGCCGGCGACGATCGTTCATGCAGTTTTAGAACACATTGATTGGGAACTGACTGGATGGTTAGCCATCGGAGTTTTTCCCTTTACTTATTTGGGAGGTAAATTGGCTTTACATCTCCCTAGTCTGATTTTGACTCGTCTCTACAGCCTATTTTTAATTGCATTAGCCCTTTATTTTGGCTACACAGAGATCGCCAGCATGATGCCATAATATATCGACCATATAGACCTGCTCTCAAAATTAAAAATGGTATCTTAGCGAAACCAGTGAATCTGTAGGCAATTAACTTAATATATAGCAACCGCCAAGGCTGTTAGGAAATTTATGGTCATTTACTGGAGTTTAGACTAAGACCAAACAAAGGGGCGCATTACTTTCGATTGAATGCACGAAAAGATGAGCGAGCGAAAACTTCAGATTAAGGGGACTTTTTGGTGGTTTTTCTCGGACGAGAAAACCCTTTTTTGACCACAGGATATCGAATAGAGGACTGTCGTTTTTTCCCTTTAATCCAACCGTCCGATTTACCTCGCACTTTGGGAGCTCGAGCTGGTGTGCCTAACAGGGCTAAAATGCTTCCAAAAGATTGAGCTACCCGCCCAGGGGTGAGTTTGACCAGAGATTTCTGCCACGGCAAAGGGCGCCCGGCTACCAAGTTACGGGCCAACCATAATTGCCAAGTAACAATCGGCATCAAATCGCTCCAACGGTCACATTGAGCGGGTGTACTTAATTGAGGAACTGTCCAATGCAGGCGATTTTTAGCAAAACGATACCAGTGGTCGATCGCAAATCTTCGTAAATAGAGTCGCCAAATTTCTGTGACAGCAGGCATTTTTAACCCGACAAACGCCAACCACATCGGCTTGGCAATCCTGGTAGAGCCATCAGCAGCTAGTCGCTCCACCAACAGAATCGACATCTCATGATTCGGGGACAAGCGAAAATGTAAATTGTGCCACACCCGTATTCGCAATTGACCTAAATCTGGGTCATCGATCTCAACTTGTTGTGCAGGATTTCTCCAAGTTGTAGAGTCATTGAGTTTGAATCGCTCGCCGTGGATTTTAGGTCTACCTCGGCCTCCATAAGCAGGCGGTGGTCCCCACAAACATAAATTCGACCGCAGGCGCATCAGTTTATCGACCGGCAATTCTGCCGTTTGATTGACAAACGGCGCACAGCCGTATTCGCTGTCCCACAACGATAGTGCTCTTGACGGCAAGTGAGAACTGACACTCGATAATTGTTGAACAGCCTGAGAAATTGGACTGTCCCAACTGGTGATTCTCTCATGTAGCAGTGGCAGGGCCCAACTTCCGGTGTCTTCAGGTATCCACGCCAATGTACTGTAACCGTATCCCACAGTTACTGGGCGACCTCCCAGTTGTGATGGAGAATGTTCGTAAGTACGTTCTTTCAGTGTTTTAGCAAACGGCCTCGACCAACTCGTATGGTCGCCTGCAAGGACAATTCGTTCCGATCGCGGCAGTTGTTGGATGTAAAGTTTCATTAATTGCGATCGATCGGGTCGAGTATCTTGTAGTGCTTCGTAGACACTCGGCCATTGACGGCGAAACACGCAAGATAATGATAAGTCGGCTAAACTTTGAGCTGTTCTGGTCAACAAGAGCGCATCCATTAATTCAAAGGTAGCATCTTGCGCTTTGCATAGATTCTTGTAGATGGCTTGACGAAATTCTTGCAATTGAGTGACAACATTATTCATAGCGGTCGATCGGGGTTGGTGAGACTTCTTCGATTGTCCGTCATCCGGGTCAATTCATGCGTGAGCTGACCCGGTATTTTTGGTTGGTGCGCATCACTCAAGAACACCGTGCGCTCGCAGAGTCGTCAACAGCGATCGAACTATTTTTGTAACTTTAATCCATTCGGTGCGTCCGCATTAGTTTTCCCACGCCCGATGCCAACAGCCAGCCACTAAGTTCAAATGAACGTCAACGGTCGCTGGCCTGAGTTTAATGGTTGAGCCTCATGGCCGATCGCCAGCGACCGTTGCCGTTCAAAAATGCAGTGACGATCGCGCTTTTAGATCTACTTAGTCTAAACTCCAGTCATTTATCCATGAGCGGAGTCGAAGGGAGCGATGACCAAAGCGCTTTGGCGACTGCTATAAACCCGCGTCTTTTCTGCTAGATGGTACGTCACAAACAAACTTGATATTCGCTAAATTTTAGCCAAGCAATACTAGACTTGTCTGGTTTGCAACTTCAGCATTGTGATGCACAGCATCAGCCAAATATAGCCGACTCCGTAGCCAGCAATTATATCTGTCGGCCAGTGTACTCCTATATATATCCGACTCAGACCAATAGCAGCGATCGTAATAACAGCTAGAGTATAGATAAATTTGGAAAACTTGGGAAAGCGAGCAGAAAGCAGGTAGGCTAGAAACCCATACATGACAAAACTTCCTAAAGCGTGACCGCTAGGGAAACTAAAAGATGTTTCAGAAATTAAACTCGGAAAAATATGGGGACGAGGTTTAGCAAAAACTAACTTCATGCCGCTATTCAGAATCAAGGCTCCCAAACAAGCAATGGCAAAAATTTTAGCTTCCGATCGGTGATGCTGCCACCAAAGAATTCCCAATGTGACTGCTACAATAACTACTACTACACTGGGATTGGCAAGCTTAGTAATTGTCAGCATCACAGCATCTAAACTCGGATTCGCATACCCGTGCAGCCAGTACATAAAAGCAGTATCAAAGCCAAAAGCTTCTTTTTCTAATACTTCTTCAAACAGCCACGCTAAAATAAAAACAATCGACAGACAACTGGCAAGTCCAACAACACCAATTGTCACGATTAAAGTGGTTATATGAGGGTTGATATGCTGCACCCAAAACTGGTAAGACTTGCGTAACATAATTAAAAAAAATCCAACAACTTAAAATGTATAGCTTCTCAAATTATTTGTCAATAATTTGCGAGATTTATAAACAATTAACAACACAATTATTTTAATTTAAAAACAGTTAAAATTTTAGCAAATTAATACTCCGACCGATCGGATACTTTAACAGATGGCAATCGCACGGTGAAGCAACTACCAACTCCTACCTGACTGGTGAGGGTAATTGAACCACCGTGATTTTGGGCAATGGTTTGGGCGATCGCCAATCCCAAACCCGAACCCCCTGCCCAATAGGAACGAGATTTATCCGCCCGCCAAAACCGTTCAAAAACCAGTTTAATATGCTCTGGTGCTATCCCCGCACCCGTATCTCGCACCCTAACAATTAAATAAGAACTAACCGAGTTAGCTGTAACTTCAACTGTTCCTCCTGACAGCGTATAGTGGAGTGCGTTTTCCATTAAATTGGCGAACAGCCGTGTCAGTTGTCCCGCATTTCCTAGCAAGTACATATCCCCGTCAATCTCAGACTTGAAATCAATTTTTTTAGCACAGGCTTCAGGCTGATACAGCGATAATAAGTCAGACAAAATTGCGCTTAAGTTGACCGAAGATTCGCGGACTTCGCAATTTTTTTCAGCCCTAGCTAACAGCAGTAAATCTTCGGTCAGGCGCGTCATTTGATTGGCAGCACTAACAATAGCTTGGAACTTTTCTGTATCTGATTTTCTCATTTGCTCTGGATACTTCAATGCTACTGCTGCATTACTTTTAATCGCCATTAAAGGACTGCGGAGTTCGTGGGAAGCATCAGCCGTAAACTGTTTTAACCGTTGAAAACTCTCTTCTATTGGCTGCATGGCTTGCCTAGTTAAAATTACTCCGCTAAATCCGCTTAGAATTAAAGCTATAATAATACTACTCCCCAGTACCCAATCTAATTTAGTTAAAGTTTCATCTAGTTCTTCTAAAGATTGACTGACTCTTACATACCCAATAATTTTGCCATTATCGCTCCCAATAATTGGCAATATAACGGCTAAAATACTGAGTTTTTCCGTCTTAAATTGCATCGGATTTATACTCGGTGAGAACGGTAAGTTTAGTACAATATTTCCTTGCTGTAAAACCGAGTTTCCGTTCGTGTCAAACCACTGCAAACCTTGATTTTTATGAATCAACTGTTGTACAATAAAGTCACTTTCAACTTTGAGGCGTCCATTTTCAAATTCTGCATTAGTAGCGGCTCCTTGCCCTAAAGCAGTCAGTCTGTCTGTTAGCTGGTGGGTGAGACTGCGCGCGAACAAAAGCCGAACCCCAGCGGCAAAGATGACTAAAATCGAGGTAAATACTGTCAGATAAGATAACAGCAAACGCCAGCGAATTTTGGTAAACATAATTGGACAAATCTGCAACGATCGGTAGAAGATTCATGATTTATTTGTGAAAGATTAGAAACCCGGTTTCTGAAATCTGAGATTTTCAGTTAGTGCCGCTGAGACGATAACCAATTCCATAAACTGTTTCGATGAAATTTTCTGAACTTCCGGCTGCTTTTAGCTTGCTCCGCAAATTTGTAATGTGAGTCTTGACAGTTCCTTCTCCAGAGGAGCGATCGAAATCCCACAGTTTATCTAAAATTGCTGTACGGGTCAAAACTCGATCGGGGTTTCTCAAAAAGCATTCTAATATCATATATTCTTTGGGAGTTAAAGATAAAGGTCGATCGCCATAGGTGACGGTGCAGCTACTGGGATTGAGTTGTAAGTCGCCGTGGCTTAAAATCAGCGGCTTGGTTTCAGGAATTCTGCGAGATAAAGCTCTGATTCTTGCTGCTAATTCTTCTAATTCAAAGGGCTTAACTAAATAATCATCAGCCCCCGCATCGAGTCCGACGACTTTATCTGAGGTTGTATCCCGTGCTGTCAGCATCAAAATCAGAGCGTTGGACTTAGCTGCACGCAGACGCTTGCACAGCGCAATTCCATCTAATTTTGGGAGCATCAAATCTAACAAAATTAGGTCATAATTAACTGATTGGATGTAATCCCAACCTTCGATGCCGTCACTCGCTATATCGACGGCATGGTTTTGATGCCTTAAATCTTCTGCTAGAGGTTTGGAAATGCGATCGTCGTCTTCTACTAGCAAAATTTTCATAGGTTTGTGCTAAAATAGTCAATATTTATTAGATATCTGCAAAAAAGTCAGTTTTGAACAGGCAAGATGCCTGTTCCACAATAATTATATCATGTCCGCCTAATCGCTTACGATATGTCATTGCGAACGAAGTGAAGCAATCGCAATGTTTCTGTGATTGCGAACGGAGTGAAGTAATCACAAGTGTTTAACCGGACATGATATTAGCGGTTGAAACCTGTTAACCTCACATTCAAATGTGGCGAAGCGCCCGTCATTTTAATTCGAGGTTAAACTATACAAACCCCAGGACGCCTGCGCGGACTAAGAGATGGAAATCAGGGTTTAAAATCAAGCGTCAAAACTTGGATTAATAGTCTTATTTTCAGTTAATACACTCGTTTTATTAACTATAAACCTCCCGAACTGAGAATACAAAGCTGGCAAAACTAACAGCGTTAAGGCAGTAGAAGTAAACAATCCTCCCAGCACTACAACTGCTAGCGGTTGCAAGATTTCTTTGCCCGCGCCGCTGCCAATTACTAAAGGAACCATCCCCAAGGCAGATGAAAGAGCCGTCATCAAAATAGCGACTAGCCGCTCCATAGAACCCTCAACGATGACTTTCTGCAAAGGCATACCATCTGCTAACTTGTTGTTATAGTTATCAACTAACAGCAATCCGTTGCGGGTAGCTACACCGAATAATGTGATGAATCCTACCATTGATGCGACTGAAATAATCCCGCCGCCTAGCGCAACTGAAATCACACCGCCGACTAATGCTAAGGGCAAGTTTATCATGATCGTGGCAGTAGCTGGAATTGTTTTAACGGCAAAGTAAATCAGTACCGCGATCGCGACAAAGGCTAATAAGCCAGCCACAATTAATGTTTGAGTTGCTTGTTCTTGAGCCTGAAATTGCCCGCCGTACTGAATGTAATATCCCGATGGCAATTGCACTTTTTGTTTTACTTGGCTGCGAATATCAGCGATGACAGAGCCTAAGTCTCGCCCTTGGACGTTAGCAGAAACGACAATTAGTCTGGATACATTTTCACGGTTGAGGGTGTTGGGGCCGGTGCCGTAGTCAACTTTAGCAACTTGTGCGAGGGGAATTTTCTGTCCGCTGGGAGTATCAACTAACAAATTGCGGATAATATCAAGATTGTGCCGATCGCCCTCATTGAGCCACACAACTAAGTCAAACACTTGCTGTTGCTCTAAAACTTGAGAAACGACTCGCCCGTTGAGAGCAGTTTCAATGATTTCTGCTAAGTCGCCTACCGCCAAACCGTAACGAGCAGCAGCGGTACGGTCAAACTTAATTTGTACCTGTTTGATGGGGACTTGCTGCTCTAATTGCAAGTCTACAACAGCGGGAATTTCTGTCATACTGGCTTCTACTTGTTTGCCGATCGCCCTTAATTGTTCCAAGTCAGGTCCGAATATCTTAACAGCGATCGCACTTCTGACTCCCGACAGCACCTCATCCATCCGATGCGAGATAAACCCGCCAATATTAGCCGCAACGCCCGGTATTTTCGCATATTCCTTTCGCAACTTTTCGATAGTCGCTTCCCGGTTTTTCACCCCCTGTGAACTAATCTCTACATCCATTTCTCCAAAATTCACACCGCCGACATCGCTATCGCCTGGAGCACGTCCAGAACGCAAAGCTAAAGCTTCAAAATTATCGTCATTTTTCAAGGCATCCTGAATTGCAAAACCCACCTGATTTGTCGCATTTAAAGACTCACCGGGATAGAGAGAAGTAGCAACAATCAAACTGCGTTCCTGAAACTCCGGCAAAAACACTCGCCCCAAACTAGGTAAAATCACCATCGAAGCTACAAAGCCCACAACAGCTATTACCAAAACAATTTGAGGGAAGCGGATAGAAAACATTAAAGCTGGGCGATATAATTGGTGAGATTTGCGAGCAATCCAAGTTTCATCTGGGGGCAAACGGCGATCGACTAATAGCAAAGCGCACAGTGCCGGAGTTAAGGTTAACGCTACCAATGTAGAAGCAATAATTGATAGTAAATAGGCCACGCCCATCGGCGTAAAGATTCTACCTTCCACGCCTGATAGTGCGAAAATTGGGGCAAAGACTACGGCAATAATTACTGTTGAAAATAACACGCTGACCCGCACTTCAACGGAGCCATTAAACACGACATCTAGCGGCGGAATCGGTGTTCCTGCTTGCTGGTTTTCCCGTAGGCGGCGGTAGACATTTTCCATGTCAACAATGGCATCATCTACTACCGAACCGATCGCCACAGCAAGTCCCCCCAAGGTCATCGTGTTGATGCCTTGTCCTGTCCAATCTAAAATCATCATTCCCAGCAGCAAAGACACTGGGAGGGCGCTGAGGCTGATGATAACGGTGCGCCAGTTCATTAAAAATAGAATTAGTACGATCGACACAATGATGATGCCATCCCGAAGAGCATCTCTCACGTTTTCAATAGAAGCTTCAATAAAATTTTCCTGCCGAAAAGTGACAGTAACCTCGACATCTTTAGGCAAACTCGGTTTAATTTCCTCCATCGCCGCCTCAACAGCCTTCGTTACGGTTGGAGTATCAGCAGCAGGCTGTTTGTTGACTATGACTATAATCGCTTTCTTGCCATTTAAGATGCTGTCGCCGCGTTGGAGTGCTGCACCGATTTTCACGTCAGCTACTTGGCTCAGCAGCACTGGTGTGCCATTTCTGGCTGCGATCGCAGATTGTTTCAAATCCTCGATCGACTCAATCCGCCCCACGCCCCGAATTAATAATTCTTGGTCGGGACTAATTAAAAATCCGCCCGGAGCATTGACATTTGCTTTTTTAACTGCTTCTGTAACTTGTTGCAATGAAACATTAAATTCTTTCAGTTTGTTAGGTTCTACTAAAACTTGATACTGGCGTTCTTCACCCCCAAATATCACAATTTGAGTGACGCCTGGAACTGCTAAAAAGCGGTTTTTCACTTGCCAGTCCACAATTCGCCGCACTTCCATTAAAGGTGTCGTATCTGTAGTAAAAGCATATTTAATGGTGGCTCCCAGTGGAGAGCTGATGGGAGAAATTTGCGGGATTTCTACGCCTTGAGGAAGTTGGTTTTGCGCTTGCTGCAACCGTTCTGTTACTAACTGGCGGGCGCGGTAAATTTCGGTATCCCAACCAAAGATGACTTTGACGACAGAAATGCCTACAGCAGATGAGGAGCGTACTGTTTCTACTCCGGGAGTGCCGTTAATCGCACTTTCTATGGGTCTAGTGACTAGAGATTCGACTTCTTCAGGAGCAAGTCCTGGTGCTTCGGTTTGAATTTCGACTTGGGGGGGAGCAAAGCTGGGAAAAACATCGAGCGGCATTTGTGTCAAAACTCGCAATCCCCAAAGGGTAATCAGGATGGAAGCAATGACAACTAGCCACCGTTGAGCGATCGACCATTTGACAATAGAATTAAGCATTTTAGATTGGGCAGGACTAAAGTCAACTGTCACACTTAAATCAGCTTGTAGGGTGTGTCAGACGAAGTTACTGCTTATTGAGAGTTTCATTCTCTGACGCACCCTAACTCTATGTACCCGTTGCGTAAGTCCTATAGGGCTGTAAACGCTAGTCCCTAGCGGCTATTGACCGCAAGGTACTCTCCTCAATCTCACACGCGAAAATGAAATCAGAATGAAATCTGTTAGGTGTATCAATTTCTTTTTTTAGGTGGGTTGCCCCCAGCATCTGAATCGCATAGCCGTTTAATTTCTCAACAATCGCAGACCACTCAGCGTCACAAGCACTGTAGAACCCTCATGCCCAATGACACCTAAAGGCATGGTAATATTGCCAGTAAAATTGGCAAATAATAGCAGGACAATGAAACTGAGAGCAAAGGCAATGTTTTGTTTGACGATAGTCTGAGATCGGCGACCTAAGCGAATCGCTATTTCTAATTTTTCTAGGCTGTCTGCCATCAAAACTACATCTGCTGTTTCCAAAGCTACATCGCTACCACTAATTCCCATTGCAATCCCTACGGATGCCTGAGCCAAGGCAGGAGCATCGTTGATGCCATCTCCCACCATTGCCACTGTTTGATACTTTTGTCGCAATTGCCGAATTACGTTGACCTTATCTTCCGGCAGAAGTTCTGCATATACTTCATCTACACCAATTTCTTTGGCAATAGTTTGGGCTGTACGCTGATTATCGCCCGTCAGCATAACGATTTTTTCTATTCCTAATTTTTTGAGTTTAGCTAGAGCGAATGCTGCCCCTATTCGTACTGTATCAGCGACAGCAATTAACCCCAACGCACGTCCTTCTAAGGCAACCCACACGACTGTTTTTCCTTCTTCTTCCCATCGTTGGCTTAGTTGAATTAGTGCATCTGGAAAATAATCGCTCTGTTCCCGAACAAATGCTGCTTTGCCAACTATAGCCTTTTGGCGATCGACTTCTCCGACAATCCCCTGTCCGATGTGCGCCTGAACGTTAACGGCTTGAGTCCATTCTAAATGTCTAGCTTGAGCCGCTTGGACAATGGCATTGCCAATTGGATGCTCAGACAAACTTTCTATGGCGGCAGCTATTTGAAGCAATTTGCTTTCAGACTGCTGGTTCACTGCCATCACTTCGACTACTTGAGGTTTGCCAGTGGTAAGAGTACCTGTTTTGTCAAATGCGATCGCTTTAATTTTCCCCATTGTTTCCAAGTGAGCGCCACTTTTAAATAAAATGCCATTGCGAGCGCCATTGGCAATGCCTGACAGTAGGGTTGGCATAATTGCTGCCATCAATGCACAGGGAGAGGCAACCACTAAAAAAACTAGCGCCCGATAAATTGTAGTTTCCCAGTTCCAATGCCATAAACATGGAGGCACAATTGCTAATAGTAATCCTGACAGCACAATTACTTTAGCGTAGCCCCGCTCAAATCCTTCGATAAACTGCTGCGACGGGGGAGTTTCAGTCTGTGCTTGCTCTACAAGCCGGATTACTCGTTGAATCAAGCTACTTTCTGGCGATTGATGTACCTTGAGTTTTAACGCTCCGTTGCCGTTGATAGTTCCGGCAAAGATTTCATTTCCGACTGTTTTCTCAAATGGCATGGATTCTCCGGTGATGGAGGCTTCGTTGAGGGTGCTGTTACCTTCAATAATCAATCCATCGGTGGGAACCAGTTCTCCCGGTTTTACTAATACTTCAGCGCCAATTTGTAGCGCCGAAATAGGAATAAGTTGCTCACTTCCATTGAGGAACACACGCGCCGTATCGGAAGTAAGCTTCATCAGGCTTTTGATGCTGCGCTCAGTGCGTTGCATCGCATAGCTTTCAAGTGCACCGCTGATAGCAAAGATCAGAATTAATACGGCTCCATCGACGATTAGGTAATACTCGCGCCGCCATAATCCTAAGCTAGCTGCACCCAAGGCGGCGACAATCATCAGCAGATCGACATCTAGTTCTTTTTCTTGAAATAGTGTGGTTAATCCCTCACGGGCGCTTTCGTACCCGCCAATGACATAGGCGGCGGGTAGAATCAGCAAGCTGAGTCCAATCCAACCCCAGTGTAGTGTTAGCCATCCCAGAAAGACGAGAAGACCGCAGATAGTGGCTGCGATCGCATCTGGATGTTCCTTAAATAATGCAGGGAAGCGAGGGTTAGAGAGGGTTGGGGAAGACATAGGGGTAGTCAGCCGTAATAGACGACTATTTGACTCTAAACCTTGACATCAGTGTCAATGTCAAGTGTATTTGTGCATTTTATAAAAATGTTGGTAAGTAAGTGGACATAAATAAGTGTTACCTGACGGGGGGGCCAGAAACCCGGTAACTTTTGCGAAACCGGGTTTCTATATCTTCGGTTTATTTATGTCTACCTACTTAATAGAACCCTAATAAGGCGTTGCTGGATACAGGTATGAATTCAAGATTTCGCGATTGCTATAAGCCAAGTAGGGTGAGTTTTGTAACTTCCGATAAAAGTTGATTCATACCGTAAATCAGCAACGCCCCCTAATAACTATGAAGATGGTGAAGATCGCTTTTGTAGGGGTGCGAATGGCGCATAGCTAAGTGTTGATGAGAATGGCTATGGGGTTCGCCTACAAATCCTTCGGGATGTTCGTGCTGATGGTGTTCTTCATGGAGGTGTTCGTGTTCGTGCCACATACTTTTATGCTCGTGTTCGCGTTCGTGCTGCTGGGGTGAGAGGGTGAGTTGTACCGCAACTAGCAAGACTAAACCAACCAAGCTGCCGTAGAGGAATGTGCGATCGCCAAAGTTACTTCCCAGCCAGCCAGCCAGCGGGTAGGAAAGTCCCCACCACAGGTGACTCCAGGCAAAGTGTGCGCCATAAACTCGTCCTTGGGCATCAGCAGGGATGCGATCGGCAATCAAGGTTTGGGCGGGTAAATTCACCAAGTTTTGCCCCATACCTGCTACCAGCCATAGAATCATCAGCGGTGCTAGACCTACATAGTTTGCAGGCAATAAAGCTAAAGTTACAAGAGCCGCACCAAGCAGCATAAATGTTGTACGTGCCAAGCGTTTGCTCGCAGCACCGAAGGCCACTGCTGAAATAGTCGCACCAATTCCAAAAGCAGCCATTACCCAGCCGTACTCTACATTTCCCAGTTTGAGGGTTCCCTGAACGTAACCAACAGTATTCACCAAAATTTGTGCTCCAGCAATGGATGCAACTAACTGCATTGCTAAGGCATAACGAATTGGGGCATCCGTGAATAGGCGCTTTGTGCCGTTTTTGATGTCTCGCCACGTTCTGCCCTTTGTAGCTGAGTTGGATGGACTCGGCTGGACTCTTAGCTGGCCCGGTAGAGTCAAGATCAATACGGCTGCAATTAGGAAAGTCAGGGCATCTAGGAAGAAAACCTGTCTTGCCCCAATCAGTGCAGCCACGCCCCCAGCGATACCGGGACCGAGTACCCCTAGCAATTGGTAGGTGGCGGAAGAAAGTGCGATCGCCTGGGGGTAATCATTTTGACCCGTTACTAGGGGAATTGTTGCTTGGTAAGTGGGCGTGAAGAAGGCATTAAAGACGTTGAGGGAGAATATTAGTGCGTAAATTTGCCAAATCTGCGTCACAAACGGCAACAGGCTGACAATCAGCATTCGCGCCAGATGAGTGATAACGAGTATTTTTTTGCGATCGAGGCGGTCGGCGATCGCGCCAGCTAAGGGAGAAAGCAAGACAAACGCTGCGATCCGCAGTGTCAGCGCCCCGGAAAGCACAACGGCACTCGTTTTTCCAGCCAACTCGAACGCGAGTAGAGCTAGACCGACCCAGGTGAGTGCATCCCCCAGCAAATTCGTGGTTTGGGCCATATAGAGGCGCGCAAATACGGGCTTTCTAAGGCTGCGGAAAGGCGTAAAGGCATTCATCAGTTTTCCTTAATTTGCATGTAGTGGGGGACTGTCAGCTAGTTGTGCTTTAGCCAAGTTAAAATCGTCATTCAATTTAGATTGACACGCAAAAATGAAATCACGATGAAATCTTCTGAATTTCAGACAGGTATTCGGATCGTAGCATCAGGAATTAATTAATTTACAATTCTTAATATCTTGCTACTTGACTCCCAAGCCTACTTGAGGGTTTAGGCTATTTATAGTTTCCCAAAGAAACTTTTCGATCCTAAATTCACAGGTAAAAATTCATGATTAAAGCAACTCAGACTAAACGATTCACTCTCGCAGCTTTGACGGCAGTTCTCCTTACAGCAGGTACTGCCGCTGTTGTCTTTGCCGCCGGCCCCTGCACTACTCCTACTCCTGACTGCCCGCTAGCTAATTGCGATAAATAATCCTTATTTTCGCAGTGCGTGTAGATCCCCTATCACGGATTTTTCGCAGGGGGATAAGCAAGAGAATATCCGACAGCAGCACGACCTCAATTTTGAGTGACTGCTGCTTTTTTTTCCAATATTATTCTTGACAAGATAGAGTATTGTATCGTGTAAAATTGGCTGACTATAACCACTACAAAAAACTGAAAGTAGCTATCACTATAATGATAGGGTTCCAACTTGCCTAAAACTGCTATGAAAAAATTTGAAACAGAATCCCTAGAACAGCAGCTACTAAAAAGTCGTTCAACAATCATACTTACCACATGGTTAAATGACATATTTACACATTGGCTTTAATGGTTAGTTAGTCATTTTAGCATGAATTACCTCGTGTTTAAATTTTGGCAGATACCAAGTAATACTATCGCCTTGAATACCCCGAGATCCTTTGATATGGCGAGCGCCTTGAATACCCCGAGATTCTTTGATGTGGCGATCGCCTGACCAGTCAAAATAGTGCAATCTTACTTGTGTCCACACTACATATAGTGTACACACAAGTAAGTCCTGAGATAGTACAACACCCTGGCGGGGTTGTCAGCCCGCCAACTGTAATTGACAATTAAAGCGAAGGCGATGGGGAAACTAATGATGATGCCAAGAAGTAAATACTGATTAGCGATCTCTCAAAATTTTGATGGTTTACTCCATGCGATCGATGATGTTTTACGCCTTGCGTCCGGCGCCGCCTTGGCGGTTGCTATAATTGTTTGCGTAGATTGAACGCGAGACAGGATACTTCTATTGTTAAAGAAATAATCATCGCGATCGCAGCCGCAATTGCACCCGATGCCCCAAGCTGAACTGCACCGAACGCAACTAAAAGCAGTATAGTCGTGCCAATCCAAGTGGCATAATTCAGACCTTTGGTTTGACCTGCCCCGACCAAAAAACCTTGAGTAGCATTTTGCACCGCCACCAGAAGGGGTACAAACGCGCACAACAGCAATACGGGACGGATACTCTCAACCAGGGCTTCATCGTTGCCGATAAAACTTTGCACAACCTGCAACCCAAATGGCGTTGTACTACCTAAAAACAACAGTAGCGAACAAAATCCACCCACACTGAGGGCAAATGCAATTAATTGGCGATCGCTCACTCGATCTCGATTTTTGATAATCACCTGCTGCACCATGCGAGTCGCATTGGCAATCACCAAAACCAATCCCCAAGCCGCAGGCCAAGCCGCCAATGCAATATTAGCGTCTTGGGCGCGGGCAATAATTCCCACCAGGACGGCACGTCCACCCCAGACTACCAGCATTGAAGAGCCTAATGGCCAGTAGAAATTCCACACACTTTTGAGATTGGTGGGTAGCTTTAACTCAGAATCAATTGGTCGAGGCAGACGAGTGGCTCCTAGCCGGTGCGCCGCAATGGTTACAACCAGCGCCTCTGAGAGAACCCCCGCGATCAAAGCAGTCCCCGCCAGCAGTGCGCCTGACATTTTCAACACAAATCCGCCCCATAACGTTAGGGCTACAATTAACAAACGAACCATGCTAGCTTTGGCAACCGCCTGAGAATGACCTGTGTGGATGAGCAATCCTTGAAAATAACGCCGCCACGCGATCGCCAAAGGCCAGAGAAACATTAACGTCAACACAATCTGCACCGTCTGCCGCAATTGGGGTGGAATTCCCAACAGCGTCCCCCCCAGCGTGGCGAAAATAAACGGCAGCGTCAGCAGCAACAGTAACGCACTCAGTCCGCCCCCTGCTAAAAGCGTAAATCGCCACAAGGCCCGACGCGATCGCCCACTCGGTGCAAGCGCATTCGAGGCGTGCAGAATCATAATAATCGGACTTTCAAAAAAGACCGCGAGGGCTTTGGCAATGCCCACGGCTGCCAAATTCACCCGTGCATCGGGTAAATGAGCTAGGGCAGTCGTCATCATCGGATCGCCAAAAGCCATTGCCACATCGCTGAGGGAGAGGGGAATAAATTGCCGCCACAAATCTAGCAGACCGATTTTAGACGGACTTTGAGAAGCCTTTAAGGTCATTGTTTATGCAGGTTGTTGCTGTCGCACGAGGGTAAGAGGGACGCTTTGAAGGGCGTTAATTGTAGCGGTGAGGGCTTTTTGTTCCAAGATTTCAATCCCTTGTTGGGACAGCCATTCTGGATTGTAGACTGTTTCGAGATAGCGATCGCCCCGATCCGGGTTTAGCAATACCATGCGTTGAGGATGGGGATGCTGCGTACCGTAGGCAAGGGCAGCAGCAACAATTGCTCCCGTCGATGCTCCTAACAACAAGCCTTCTCGACGCGCCAGGGCATGACAAACAGAAAAAGCAATGCGATCGTTCACAGAATATGCTGCATCCAGAACCATTGGATCAAAATTGGGCGGTACAAAAGATAACCCCAATCCTGTCATTTTATAGGGGTGAGACGGCGTGCCAAAAATAGCCGAACCTGCCACATCTACGCCGACAATTCGAGTTTGGGGATGGCGCTGTTTAAAATATCGGCTAATTCCCGCCAATTGTCCCGCCGTACTAACCCCAATAACGATAACATCTGGTGCGACGGGAAAAGCCTGTTCGATTTCGCGAGCAGTAAATTGCTCGTGGGCAGTTGGGTTTTCGGGATTGCGGTGCTGGCAAGGATACCAGGCACCAGGAATGG
The DNA here is from genome assembly GCF_036704885.1 of Microcoleus sp. F4-D5. Classification (NCBI taxonomy): domain Bacteria; kingdom Bacillati; phylum Cyanobacteriota; class Cyanophyceae; order Oscillatoriales; family Microcoleaceae; genus Microcoleus; species Microcoleus sp. F4-D5. Next base: position 73,503 of record NZ_JAUBSX010000018.1, read on the forward strand.
TTTCGGCGAGTTCTTTGGCTTTTTTCATCCTCGCCACTTGCATCGATCCATTGGCATCTGCCGCACTCAGGGGGACATCTACCAATTCTGCTCCATAGGCAGCCAGCATTCGCCGAATCGGGGGCGGTGTTTTAGCATCGATCACAATCATCACGCGATAGCCTCGCGCTGCACCAATCATTGCTAAACCAATGCCGAAATTACCAGAACTAGATTCAACAATTGTGCCGCCGGGGGCGAGTAACCTGGTACGTTCTGCGTGTTGAACTAGACATACAGCATTTTTCTCTTTAATGCTGCCACCAGGATTACAAGATTCTAATTTGAGATAAAATTCGTGATGCTGACATAGTTCGCTCAAGCGATTGAGACGAACAATGGGAACCTGTCCAATTGCCTCGGTGATATCGCGAGCTAGGGATGATTTCAGCGCTGTTTGTAAAAGTTGAATCATTGATTTAGATCCTTCAAAATACACGGTAGTTAGTCATGGTCATCTATCTTGCTTGCCTGCGGGAAATTTCAGCATCCGAGCGCGAGATCGTGCTTATCAATTAGCCAGAGGGCATCTTTGCCTAATTACAAGCTTGCAACGCCAGAATGAAAATTTGGTGAAATAAGTCAGGTTCATTAATTTTAAAAATTATAGGAAAAGCGCATAACATAAGTTTTTTTTATATCACAGGGATAAGCAAGAGAATATCCGACAGCAGCAGTAACTCAAAACTGAGTTACTGCTGCTTTTTGAGCCACTAGAATTATGGACAAGATAGAATATTTTATAATAAGAACTTGGGTGAGTATAACCAGCACAAAAAAGTGAAAGTGGCTACCGCTATAATGATAGGGGGTCAAACTTACCTAGAACTGCTATGACAAAATTTGAAACAGCATCCCTAGAACAGCAGCTACTAAAAATTGGAGAACTGGCCAAGCAAACTGGTGTTGCTGTAAGCACCCTGCGATACTATGAAAGCCTAGGGTTGCTGGAACCTACCATACGCAGCAGTAGCGGTTATCGTTACTACACAGCAGATGCCGCCAGACAAGTGCAATTTATCAAGAAAGCCCAAAAACTCAACTTTTCTCTTCAAGAAATTCAGCAAATTTTGGTATCTCGTCACCAAGGAATAACAGCTTGTCCGCTAGTGCAAGACTTATTGAGCCGCAAAATTCATTTCCTTGAAGAAGAAATTCAGCGCATGAGTGCGTTCAAAGCTGAGTTGGAAGCTTATCAAAAACTTTGGGCAAATCGAGCTTTAGACAATCCAGATGGCGAGCAACTTTGCAGTTTGATTGAGGGAGTTCAGTAGGGTTTATCAGTTGGCTATTTCAGCTTTAACTACCGGACCGTCTTCAATAACTGGCTGAGGTTGTTGAGGTCGTAAAATATTCCCAAATTTAGCATACAAAGCTGGCAAAACTAACAGAGTCAAGGCAGTAGAAGTAAACAATCCTCCTAAAACTACTACTGACAGCGGTTGCAGGATTTCCTTTCCGGGGCCGCCTTCTAAGACTAAAGGTGCTAAACCCAAAGCTGAAGTTGAAGCCGTCATCAAAATAGCATTGAGCCGTTCCATCGAGCCTTTAACAATAGCTTCCTTAAAAGGCATTCCCTCAGCAAATTTAGTGTTGTAGTTGTCTACTAATAACAAGCCGTTGCGGGTGGCAACGCCAAATAAAGTGACAAAACCAACTAAAGAAGCTACAGAGATGATGCCGCCAGTCAAAGCTACCGCAATTACTCCTCCCACTAATCCGATCGGCAAATTAATCATAATCATAGCCGTTGAAGCGATAGACTTGACGGACAAGTACATCAATACTGTAATTACCAGAAAGGCGATCGCACTAAATATCATAATATTTTGCGAAGCTCTTTGCTCGGCTTCAAATTGTCCGCCGTACTGGATAAAGTAGCCAAACGGCAACGGCACCTCTCGTTTAACTTTAGCTTGAATTTCATTGACAACCGATCGCAAATCTCTACCTTTAGCATTAGCCGCAGCCACAATCAAGCGGGAAACATTCTCGCGGTTAATCGTATTTGGGCCAGTACCGTATTTGACAGTCGCAACTTGAGCGAGGGGAATTTTGTTCCCACTAGGAGTATCGACTAACAAGTTTTGAATAGTTTCCAAGTTATTTCTAGCTGACGGTTGCAACCACACAACTAAATCGAAAGTTTGCTGCACTTCCAAAACTTGAGACACAACTTTGCCGTTTAAAGCTGTCTCGATGATTTCGGAAAGTTCGCCGATTTTCAAACCGTATCTACCCGCAGCTTGGCGGTTAAACTTAATTTGAATCTGCTGCACCGGCACTTGCGGTTCGAGTTGCAAATCCACAATTCCTGCAACAGTTTTCATTTGCGCTTCAACTTGTGCGCCGATGGTGCGAAGTTCGTTTAAATCCGGGCCAAAGATTTTGACAGCAATTTGACTCCTGACACCGGATAAAACCTCATCCATCCGGTGAGAAATAAAACCGCCGATATTTGGTGCAACTCCCGGCAATTTACCAAACTCCTGCCGCAGCGCCTCCAAAGTTTTCGGCCTGTTTTCCATGCCCTCCTCGCTCAAACCGATATCGATGTGAGCTAAATTGACTCCCGCAGCATCAGCATCACCCGGAGCTCTGCCCGATCGCACTTGTACGTATTCAAATCTGGTATCCTGTTTAAGTGCATCTTCGATCGCAAAAGCCGCGCTATCTGTTGTCTCCAAAGACACCCCCGGATAAAGCAGAATAGTATTCACCAAAGTTTGCTCTTGAAACTCCGGCAAAAACACCCGTCCAAAAGATGGGATAATAATTAATGCTGCCACCATACTAGCAGCAGCTAAAGCTAAAATAATCGCCGAATAGCGCATTGACAATTCTATAAAAAAATGATAGATGCGCTTGCAAAACCTCGGCAGCCAAGGTTCCTGGGAACTCATGCGTTTGTTAGGCAACAAGATAGCGCAAAGAGCCGGAGAAACGAGCAGCGATTCCAGACTAGAAATCACCACAACTACCAGATAAGTAATCCCCATAGGCGTAAAAATTCGACCTTCTACACCGGGCAAAGTAAAAATTGGCGAAAACACAACAATGCCAATTACCGTCGCTCCAATTAACGAATCGCGCACCTCCTGACTGCCGTCAAAAATCACATCCATCACCGGACGCGGGTGAAGAGAAGCCGTATTTTCTCTCAAATTGCGGTAAGTATTTTCGGCATAAACGATCGCATCGTCGATCGCAGTTCCGATCGCCACCGACAACCCCCCCAAAGTCATCGTATTCAGCCCCAGCCCCAGCCAATACATCGCCAGCAGCGCGAACAGCCAAGTCAGGAAAAAATCGAGCAAAACAACCGCCAGAGTGCGCCAATTCATCAAAAACGGGATGAGAATAAGGGTGACGATAATACTGCCTTCAACTAAAGCCGATCGCACATTCTCCACCGAGGAATTAATATACTCTTCCTGGCGAAAAGTTACAGTAACTTTAATATCTTTGGGCAAAGCTTGCTGCACCTCAGCCATTGCCGCTTCCACCGCTTTAGTTACCGTCGGAGTATCAGCAACTGGCTGTCTGTTTACCATCACAATCACAGCTTTTTTGCCGTTAAAACTGCCGTCGCCCCGCTTGATAGCAGCACCAATCTTGACATCAGCGACATCAGCAATTCTGACAGGCGTTCCCTGTCGAGAGGCGATCGCAGATTGCTTCAAATCTTCCACAGACTCAATCCGCCCCACCCCCCGAATCAAAGTTTCTTTATCCGGCGTAATTAAATAGCCCCCCGGCGCGTTAACATTCGCAGCCGCCACAGCTTCGGATACTTGCTGCAAAGATACATTAAATCCTTTCAATTTGGCAGGTTCTACTAATACTTGATACTGCCTCTGATCGCCACCGTAAGCCACCACTTGAGCAACGCCAGTCACTGCCAAAAGCCGATTTGTGACTTGCCAATCAACCAGACGGCGCACTTCCATCAAAGGAGTAATTTCCGAGGTAAAAGCATAGGTAATAACAAGGCCGACTGGAGAAGTTGTGGGAGAAATTTGCGGTGTTTCTACCCCAGCCGGGAGTTTGCTTTGAGCTTGCTGCAACCTTTCTGTTATCAACTGGCGCGCTTGATAAATTTCAGTTCCCCAATCAAAGATTACCTTAACCGCAGAAAGGCCCACAGCAGAAGATGAACGCACTGCTGTTACCCCAGGAGTTCCATTAATCGCACTTTCGATCGGTAGTGTTACCAAAGACTCGATTTCTTCCGGCGCGAGACCCGGTGCTTCCGTCTGAATTTCCACCTGGGGGGGTGCAAAAGGCGGGAAGACATCAAGCGACATTTGGGGGATAATATACACTGTCCAAAGACTAACAATAATGGTGGCGAGAACGACTAGCCAGCGACGGTTAATTACCCATCTAAGAATAGTGCTGAACATTTTATTATTTTGGAGTTAATATAGCGGTTCTCAAGAAAGTGAGGTATGGGGGCGAGTCCTATGCCTATGCCCTATGCCCTATGCCCTATGAGCACCTCATGTTACTGAGAAAGGCTATAGATAGATACTTCTGCAAACTAAATTGCTATATTCACGCAATTGTTTACTTCAAACTCTTGACTTCTGTCTCTTGAGCTTTAACGTGATGGTTGTTATTGTGTAACAGCAGTTCATTGTGCAACGGCGATGCAGAGTGGGAAAAACTATTGTTTCCGGCATTGTTTCCAGAATCCGCTGCTAATGCTGGCAATTTGCGCCGATTTCCCAACAACAAGCCTGCTGTGAAAGTCAGGGATGCGATCGCAACTGCTCCCCCTATTCCCGCCCACCATAAAGACACGGGTAAATTATTAAAATTAACCTCTGTTGCCTTTGGAGTTGCCTCTTTCTTTTCCTCGTCTTTTGAGGGCTTGCTGCCGCCCCGCAAAGATTGTGCATAAAGTTGAGGTGCTCGCTGCGTTACTATCAAATCTCCCTCGAATAAACCCCTCTTCACTTCAACTAAATCTCCGGCAGTTTGACCGAGTTCAATTTCAACAGCTTGATAAGCATTGCCATTTTGGACGTAAACGGTTTTTTTACCGCTAACATCCACTACCGCCGCACTCGGAATTGCTAAAATATTTGTGGCAGTTTTGTCGGTTAAAATCTCCAACTCAGCAAACAGTCCTGGCTTTAATTCACCGTTAATATTATCTAGTTCTGCTTTCACCGGCACCACCCGCGTTTCTCCTGACACGGATGACCCAATTAAGGCGATTTTTCCATTAAAAATGCGATCGGGTAAATTAGCGACTTTTACCCTGACTTCCTGACCCTGTTTTACTTGATTCAGGTCTTTTTCGTAAATATTGGCTGTGGCAAAAACGCGGCTGTCATTTAACAGACTCATCAACGGTTTTTCAGCGTTTACTGACTCTCCTGGGGTGATGGAGCGATCGGCTACCGTCCCCGAAATCGGAGCAACTACGGTAACGAGTCCTCGATCGTTGGCAACAGTTCCTAATTGTTGGAGCCGCGCTTGATAGGCTGCGTCAGCCAAGCGAATGCGCGACTGAGCGACTTCGACGGCAGTTTTGCCGCGTTTGAGTTGGTTCTCGGCTTCTAGGACTTCCCGGCGGCTCTGAGCTCTGGTAAGTTGAGCTTTGGCTTCTGCTACTCTGCCTTGAGAGTCCCGCAATTCCCGCATTGGGAGGTCTACTTCGGCTTGTTTAATTTCGGTTTGGGCTTGGATAACTTCAGGACGGCTTTTTGCCTTAGCAACAGCGGCTTTTGCTTCGGCGAAGCGGGCTTGCGATTCCAGCATTGTGCGCCGCGCGATCGCTCCTGCCGCTACCAATTCTTTGTCGCGATCGAACTGTTCTTTTGCCACAGTTAATTCAGTTTCGACCCGCGCTATTTCGGCTTGCGCTATTTCAACTTGACGCTGATAGTTTTCTTGAGCGGCTTGCACAACTGAACGCTTGTTTACTAATTCTTGTTCTTGCTGGTACTGCTTAGTTACCGCTGCCAATTGGGTTTGGGCTTGGGCGATTTCTGCTGCGGATATTTGAAGTTGGCGATCGTAATTTTCTTGTGCTAGTTTGAAATCTCCTTCCGCCTGCTGCAAATCTGCCTCAGCTTCGGCACGTTTCGAGAGAGATTCAACCCGCAACTGTCCTAATTCTGAACTCGATAAAACCGCAACCGGTTGACCTTTTGATACTTTGTCCCCAGGCTTAACTAGCAACTCTACTACTTTTCCAGCAACAGGAGCCGTAACTTCTACTTTTTCGTTGGGTAAAGTTTCAATTTGTCCTGTGGTTTTGATACCGATATCTAGTCGCTGGCGAGCGGCAGGGGAAACTTTAATTCCTAATCGTTTTGCTGTTTCGGCATCGACAGAAATAGCAGTAGGAGTTTCAGTTGTTTCGCCGCTGTGGTTAAATTCATCTCCGTGTCCCGCGTGGGCAAAAACGGGGGTGGACTCGATGAATAACAAAAGAGTCAGGAGTATTCCCGAAAAGTGAACTATCGGTGCTGGGGAGCGGACACGGCGGTAGTATTGCATGATTGAGTAGGGGAGAATCTGAACTCACAGCTCAGTTTTGCAGATAAAAATGAAATCAGGATGAAATATTGTATTACTGTTTGTACCAAGCTTGTCGCCACTGTTTCATTTGCTCGATTTCTTGCTTTTGCGAAGTCAGAATCTCTTGGGATAATGCCTGAATTTCCGGCCGTTTAGACTTCTTCAAAGCATCTTGGGCCATCACCAAAGCTCCTTCGTGGTGGGGAATCATCGCATTGAGAAATCGCAAGTCAAATTGGTCGTCAGCGGCCCCTAAATCCATGCTCATCATCATGCTTTGCATTTGTTCGGGAGTCATTGCCATCATGTGACCCATTTGAGCGTGATAAGCCATTGGCGTACTGCTGGCTTTGGGATACCAAGTTTTTCGCCACTCTTTCATTTGATTAATTTCACGATTCTGAGCGGCAATCATCTCATTTGCTATTTTTTTCATTTCCGGGCGTTTGGATTTATTGAGTACCTCTTTTGCCATGTTTACTGCACCTTGATGGTGCAGTGTCATGCCATCAATAAATCGCAAATCGTAGTCGGCATCAGCCGGGCCTAAATCCATTGACATATTGTGATTCATGCCACCCATGCCACCTTGTGCCGCGTCTTGCTTGTTGTTCGCTTCGGTTGCGGCGGTAATATTTGGTGCTTGAGTTTGGCTTGTAGGAGCTTTTGAACAAGCTGCAAGCACTCCGCTGGTTAGGGCGGCTGCGGCGATCGATGTCAGCGCTGCAAAGCTTGTTTTTAATGAAATTGGTTTCATAGATTTTACATCCTTAAAACTGCCATTTATCTTCAGCTTGTCCCGGAGAGATGAAATTAGGATGAAATTTACATTTTTGACTTGTAAAAACTTATTGATATGCCATTATTCCTAGACATAAGGTGCGCCCTAGCGCATCTACAAATAGAGCGGATCGCTTTTAACCAAGATTAAATCAGCCGACTCGATCGCCACATTGGTTCCCGCGCCGATCGCAAGTCCTAAATCTGCCTCGGTTAAAGCAGGTGCATCATTGATGCCATCGCCCACAAAGGCGGTCGGCTTCTCAGCTTTGAGCCGACGAATCGACGAATCAGCGAAGCTTTATCCTGTGGTAAGACACGAGCATAGTAGCGATCGATCTGCAAATCCCCAGCAACGGCCTTGGCAACCGCTTCGGCATCGCCTGTAATCATTAATGGTCTTTGCGATCGCCCGCAACGAAATCCCAGCCCTGTCAAGGTGGTGAAGAAGACCCTCAACCCCTCGGAATTTCGTTGCGGGCGATCTTAGATGTGAATTGAAGTAATTGCCTCTTTCTTCTGAAAGGAAGATGATTTCATGCTTTGGAGCGACCGGAATTTCATCCTGATTTCATAATTGCGTGCAATTCTAGAGAAGTAAACCAATTGGGAGTATCTCAAGTAGCAACCTTTTCTTTCGCTACTCTATCTCTAGTCTCAATGAAGTGAGTGTTCCTCAACTTCTTTGCAAAGATAGGATTTTCATTTCTTCTATTTAAAGTCATTGCTATTAGCAGCTTCCAAAACGTTTATTCCACCGCTATTCAAAACTCTGTAATTCGGTTCCACCGCTATGCTGCTGACCCAAAGATTCTAAGTGAAGTCATCCATCCTCTCAACCACTATTCACGATTTCATCTAGCAAACGATATGAACAATACTTTCATTGCAACTTATTTTGATTGGGATCACCGGACTCCACGCAAACGCCATCGTTTGGCTAATCGGGTATTGAATAAATTTCGCTTGAACGGTCAAGTTATTCCAAAAACGCCTGGCATGGCAAATGTAGAAGCTCGAATGAATATTTTTCATTTGGCAAGCCAAACAGCAGCATACAAAGTATCTGGTGATGTTGTCGAAGTCGGTTGCAATGCTGGCGAAAGCTCCATTGCGATCCAAAAAGTTCTGCATGAGTATGCGCCGGAGAAACAATTTCATGTGTTTGATAGCTTTGAAGGGCTTCCAGAACTAAAACGAGACGATATTAAAGATGGAATATACGATAAAGGTTCGATGACAGCTAGACTCGACGAATTCAAAAAGAATTTTTCCGATGTTGGACTGGATCTACCACATATTCATAAAGGATGGTTCGAGGATACTGTTCCTTCATGTCTTCCAGATAAGATAAGCTTTGCAGTTGTGGACTGCGATCTATATAGCTCTACTAAATATGTACTGCCCTATGTGTACGAGCGTCTAACGCCAGGAGCTATTTGCTTTTTTGGCGTTTATTATGATGAAAAGGTGTTTTCACGTCCATATACTGCTGGCCCCTTCAAATCGCCGGGTGTAAAACGTGCTTGTGATGAGTTTTTTGCAGACAAGCCTGAAAAAGTCTCTGTACTTTATGCTTGTGAGTACTCCAACGGCTATTTTCGTAAGCTGTAGAGACAAAGCAGTTTTATTAGACATCTTCAAAATAGAAATTACGCCTTAAAGATCGATCGACTGCAGATGGGGTCCGGTGTTGCATTTGGACATAAAATCCAAGGTTTGAGGCACAGACTGTCGGCCCTCGGCTTACGCCCTACATGCCTCGCTTTCACAATAGATTCTTTTTAGGAGATGTCTATTGGAATAAATCTTGTTTATTGCCGATCGCCCACACCTAGAATGACGCAAATCCGTCGATCGCACCTTGACAGGACTGGCAGTGACCACCCTATAAGATGGCAAGAATGCGATCGAAGGTCGATCGATCTTAGGGTATATAGCGATTCTCAAGAAAGTGAGGTACGTCGGTGAATCCGATGCTTTTAGGGTCGATCGCAAAAAATTCACTGCGTATTTGAAGATATTTTTGTCAATATTGCTGCGTTATTAAATATGATAAAATTAGCCGGTGCGATATATAGCAACCGCTTTCGTCGGCGCCGGACACAAGGCGTAAGACATACAAGGGTCGCCGATCGTAAGCAATCAAACTGATTCTTGTGTTTACAAATTCGACTCCCCAGCCCAGACTCTTCTGTGTTCAATGCAAGTTGAAATTTGGGGAGTAAGGCGGTGAATACAACAGTCTACACCCTGCACTTTGAATCAACTCCGAGTGGCCGACCACCTTTATGAAACGTGGCATTATCCATCACCATCACCTGTCCTCTAACCAGTGTTGGAACCAAACTTGTTTCTAGCCAAATTTCAAAAACTGTTCGATTACAACCTCCAACGACTGTAAAAGGGTCGCTCAGTTTTTGGTTACATAGAGCATTCGCTATCGTATTGATCGGACCTTCGCGTCGTCCTGATTTAAGTGCATGGAAACGTTGCCTCGTTCATTCACTCGCATAATCATATTGGTCTCGGTTATCCATTCCCGACTCATCTACATATAGCAAGCCTAAATGAAACATCTGGGGCTGGTCTTTGTCCCTATAAATATCACGTTTATTAACCGAATTTGATGCAAGCCTTGATAATTAAAATCATTTCCTATCTTTGAGTCAATAATTTTTACTTAACCTAACACTCTCTCGGGCGATGCCGTACTCTACTAATCTCACAGATGCTGAATGGGAAGTTTTGTCACCCTTACTCTCTCAAATATTGCCGCTAAAAAGAAAACTAGACCCCCTAACTGGACTCAAAGAGAAATTTTAAATGGCATCTTCTATCAACTCAAAAATGGTGGCAATTGGGCAGACGCGACCATTAAATTTACCTCCCTACTCAACCGTATATTGGTATTACAAACAGTGGCGCTCTCAAGGTGTGCTTGAAGAGTTGATGAGGGTCTTACATTCTCAAGTCCGATTGCAAGTTAAAAAAACCGAAGTGGACTACATTGATGATGATCGACTCACAAGCAGTAAAAAATACCTGTAATGCCAGTATTGCATCGAAAGGATATTGTTTTTACAAATCTACCAATGGTATTAAAAGGCATCCGAAAAAAATCGCTCTCCTAACTATTGAAAAGCGATCGCCTCAGTCTCGCCTGAATTTTGCCAATCACAATATAGAGAATGGGTACAACAAACAAACTAAGGAAAGTAGCAACAAACGTTCCACTAAAAACGGCTGTACCTAGAGACTGACGACTCGCTGCACCTGCCCCTGTCGGAAATACCATAGGATAAGCACCCAACAGCGCTGAAATTGCCGTCATCAGAATGGGTCGCAAGCGATCTTGTGAAGCTTCTACGATCGCCTTTGTAATAGAAAGACCTTGCTCTCGCAATTGGTTGGCAAATTCCACCATTAAAATGGAGTTTTTGCTGGCTAAACCAATCAACATGACTAGACCCACCTGGCAATAAACGTCGTTATACAACCCTCGTAACGATTGAGCAGCCAATGCTCCCAGAACTGCCAAGGGAACCGACAGCATGATGATCAGCGGATCGAAGAAGTTATTGTATTGAGCTGCCAGCACCAGAAAAACAAAGAAAACGCCTAAGCAAAAAATGAGCGGTGCTTGTCCCCCAGACTCTAACTCTTCTAGGGAGATTCCCGACCACTCAAATCCCATGTTGGGTGGCAACACCTCAGCCGCTAGCTTCTCCATTGCCTGAATCGCTTGTCCAGAGCTAAATCCAGGAGCGGCTGCGCCGTTGATTTCAATGGCTCGATACAGGTTGTAATGATTAATAGTTTGGGGCCCGGTTGTGGATGTGACCTTGACTAGATTGCTCAGCGGAATCATTTCGCCTTTGCGCGAATCTCCTTGGGAGACGCTACGTTGTCGCACATACAACTGACCAATATCTTCTGGATTGGAGCGAAACTGCTGGTCTGCCTGAACGTAGACCCGGTAGGTGCGCCCAAAGGCATTGAAATCATTCACATAGCGCGAACCGATGTAGGTTTGCAGCGTACTGAAAATTTCATCCACCGAGACTTGTAGTGCCTCTGCCTTCTCTCGATCGACCTCAATGAGCAATTGCGGTGCATTCGCCGTGTAGGTACTGAATACCCCCTGTAATCCCGGTGTTTGATTGGCACGAGTAAGCAATTCAGTCTTGACTCGATCCAGGTTACTGATGTCACTGGTGCTGCGATCGCCTCGGTCTTGCAAGTGAAACACAAAGCCACCCGTACTACCAAGACTGGGAATGGTTGGAGGATTCACCGCAAGCACAGGGGCTTCGGGAATTGCCATGAGTGGTCCCCGTATCCGATTGAGAATGGCGGATACTGACTGTTCTGGCTGTTGTCGTTCATCCCACGGCTTGAGGGGCGCAAACATAAGTCCTCTGTTGGGCGTATTGCCACTAAACCCCACCCCGCCCATTGCAAAGGTTGCCCGAATCTCAGGCACCTCTTGAAGTTGCTGTTCGGCTTGCGTCACAATTTGTCTGGTGTAATTCAAGGAGGTGCCATCGGCTGCCTGAATCAGGTTGATAAAGTAACCCTGATCTTCTTCTGGTAGAAATGCCTTGGGCACGCGCAGGTAAAGCCAAACCGTTAGCACCAACGATGCAATGAACAGAACCATCACGATCCCTTTGAAGCGGGTGAGGAACCCAAGCGAGCGATGATATCTTCGACGCAGCCAGTTTAAGAACCCATTGATGCAATTAAAAATCCAGCCCAGCCAGCCACGCGGTTTGGGTTGCCGACGCAGCAAGAGGGCAGAAAGGGCAGGCGTTAGCGTTAAGGCATTGAACGTGGAAATGGCGATCGAAAAGGTAATTGTCAGCGCAAACTGCTTGTAAAGTTGTCCTGTTGTCCCTGGAAAGAAGCCTACTGGAATAAATACCGCCATGAGTACAAGGGCTGTGGCAATCACCGACCCAAACAGTTCGTGCATCGCTTCGGAGGTAGCCTGAACTGGACTCAGCCCCTTCTCTTGAATTAAACGGGTGACATCTTCAGCAACTACGATCGCATCATCCACAACCATTCCAGTTGCCAAGGTCAAACCAAATAAAGTGAGACTGTTGAGTGAAAAATTAAATACTTTGACAAATGCAAAGGTTCCAATCAAAGACACGGGAATAGCGATCGCCGGAACGATCGTCGCGCGCCAGTCTTGTAAAAAGATGAAGATAACCAGAACAACCAGCGCTACCGATTGAAATAACGTGACTACTACTTCTCGAAAGGACGCCTCTACAAATAGCGACGAATCGTAGGGAATGTCATAGGTCAACCCCGGTGGAAAATTCTTCGCCAGTCGTGCCATCTCATCCTTGACTGCTTTGGCGATAGTCAAAGCGTTGCTGCCCGGAATTTGTAAAATCTGGTAGCCGACTGAAACGTGACCTTTGTAGCTGGCAAACGAGTTGTAACTTTCAGCCCCTAGTTCTGCCCGCCCAACATCTTTCAGCTTCACGGTTGTTCCATCTAGATCGGCTTTGAGGACAATATTTTCAAATTCTGTCGCCTCTTTCAGCCTGCCGCTCGTCTGCAAGTCAATTTGATACAGTTGCCCATCGGGTGCAGGTGGCTGCCCAATACTACCAATCCCCAACTGTAAATTCTGTCGGTTGACAGCGCTGATAACATCCTGAGCCGTGAGGTGGCGACTTGCCAAGCGGTTGGGGTCTAACCAAAGCCGCATAGCGTAACGGCGTTCGCCAAACGCAAGGATATTTCCAACCCCGTTAACGCGCCGCAGTGGGTCTAACACATAGAGATCGGCGTAGTTACTGAGAAACGTGTCATCGTAGCGATCGTCTTCACTGTAGAGTGCCATTGCCAAGACGATTGCACTTGACTGCTTTGATACAGTTACGCCCGTTTGTCGGACGACTTCTGGAAGTTTGGGTTCTGCTTGCAGCACCCGATTTTGCACGTTCGATGCTGCCACATCAAGGTCGTAGCCCTGTTCAAACGTGATGACAATCATGCTGGTGCCATCATTGCTGCTGGTCGAATTCATGTATCTCATGCCTTCAACCCCATTGATCTGTCGCTCTAACACCGTCGTAACAGTGTCCTCCACCACCTGAGCGCTGGCACCCATGTAGTTGGCTGTCACCGTGATTTGTACTGGGCTGATGTCGGGATATTGCTCTACAGGTAAGGTCGGAATACTAATAAACCCGACTACCAGAATAACGAGAGCACAGACGATCGCGAAGACAGGTCGCTTAATGAAGAAATCGGCAAACATAGGCTATACCTGGAATAAACGTGAGGGCTCTTAGCGATCGCAGCTTTTTTATGACTCAGGAATAATTGGTGCGCCGTCTCTGAGGTTGAGTAAACTGGAGACGACAATTTTTTCTCCTGGCTTTAATCCAGAGAGAACTTGGTATTTATTTCCCTTAATGTTGCCCAACTTAACCAGTCTTTGCCGAGCAACCATTTGAGATGGCGTTGATAATTGCGGCTGGGATGATTCGGCGACAAAAACAAATGCTTCTCCACCTAGACGAGTGACTGCTGTGGTTGGAACTAATACACCCGGTCGCTTATCCCAAATCGCCTTCACCCGGACAAACTGATCGGTTCGCAGTTGTCCCTGTGAATTGTCAAACAGCGACTTGACTAGGACAGATTGCGTATCATTCGTTGCTTTGGGCGAAATGAAGAATACGCGACTCGTACCCACTTTTCGACCCTGACCATCGGTTAACTCCACGGGCATTCCCGGACGTAACTGAAGTGCCTGCTCATTGGGAACTGAAAAAGTCACCTCTAACGAACGATTCTCTGTAATGGTCGTCAGTGGAGTGGAGGTATCCACAAAATCTCCCATTTTTACAGGAAGGTCACCCACCGTACCAGCAAAGGGAGCCGCAATTGTATAAAACTGAAGTTGCACGGCTTGCTCTTTTACATTTGCCTGAGCCTGTTTGACTAACCGCTGGTTCTTGACGATCGTTGCCCGTGCTTTGGCAATTGCCGCTTCTGCTCTAACGATCGTGGCTTCTTGGGCGGCAATGTCAGCGTCTGTCTGAGCAATCTTGGCTTTGGCTGCTTCCAGACCGTTTTGCCGTTGATCTAGAATTTGCAGACTGGTAGCTCCTTCGCCATATAGGTAGCTGAACCGTTCGTACTCTCGCTGATTGAGTTTTAGGTCAGACAGTTCAGAAACTCGACGAGCCTGTAATGCTTTGAGTACCGCTCTGACATTTTTGGCGTCAGCTTGGGCGCTTGCTGCTTCTGCTCTAGCAGTTTCCAAATCGGCTTGAGACGATTCAACCCCTGCAATCCGACTTTCAACCGAAGCTTGCTGCTGGTTTGCATCAACCTTCAACACAGGGGTACCTGTTTCAACTCGCTCTCCTGCTCGGACAAATATTTCAGAAACCTGACCCTGAATTCTCGGTCGCAGGGTGACAGAGCGACGCGATTGCAGGCTAGCTATGAACTCCGAGCTTTCTATAATTTGGCTGGTTTGCACCGACAATGTTTTTACAGGCGTTGGCGGCGGTTGCTGAACTGTTGCTGGAGGTGATTGATTACTCGGAGCAAAAACGCGCCACAGTCCAATCCCTCCACCGCCCACAAGGAGCAACACGAGCAATAACCAAGGGGACGATCGCCGACAAGAAGCGGACTCTGAATGGATTTGAAGATTGGTGTTTGAAGAAGGTTGCAATTCAGATGATTCCATAGTTTACTCATGATTTATTGGCAAGGAGTTTTGCTATCAACCACCAGTAGTTAGCTGATAGCAAAATGTTGAGAAATCAAGCCTTCGAGACAAAAATCTGTTTCTCTGCTTCAGCAACAAAAAATGCGAGTATAACTATTCCACGTTTACCCAAAAATCAGCCGTGACAATTTGACCATTACGATTGAACTGCCCCCAAAGCTTATATTTTCCTGGTTGGGGGAAACTGGTCATAAAATGAACCTCTCCTGCTGGAGTATCTTTCAAGGCATGAGCATGAATATAGTCGGCTTTTGTCAACGGTGATGACTGCTTGAGGATAACTAAGTGTCCTCTTTCCCCTAAATAGGGCTGTAAATCCTTCAGCGGTTGGTTGCTACTAGCATCTTGCAAGTTGAAAATTAAGTTAACTCCTTGTCCTGCTTTTATTTGAGGTTGAGAAAACGTGAGGTTAGCCTTAGTATTTCCCAAAGTTTTGGTGGTAGCCATGTCAACTTTCGACCGAGCTAAAGCTTGACCCGGAACTTGCATTTTTAAGACAGAAACTTGTTCTGCATTTTCGGCTGGTTTGTAATCACTGAACAGCGTGTAACCACCAGAGCCGGGAAAATCAGTTTGAACTTCAAAGCGTCCATTTCCTTTATAGGTGGGGTGAATATGATTGAAATATTGGAGGTCATCGCTAACGACAATCAGGTGCATTAATTGTTCTTGGAATTTATCAAAACCAGCAATAGACTTTCCCTCTTTGTTTTGGACTTCAATTACCAAAGGTACGGGAGTTTTGGGCGCGATATTGGAGGGAACTGTCAGCTTAGCGATAGCATTCGCAGGTTCGGCATCTGAATGTCCCGAATGACCACCATCATGATGTTGTTCTCCAGCGTCATGGGTTTTGGAATCCTCCATATTATGACCCTCATGAAGATTTTTATTAGCTCCTGATGTCTGGACATTATCCATTACATGACCCTCGTGAGAACTTGTATTTGCCACTTGTGAGGCAGAAGAAGTTGATGTTTTGCCAGATTTCGTGCTTGAGGGTGAGAAGCAACCTTGAGCTAGGATGAGAGTTGAAGTAATAGCAATTGCAGTTAAAAATGGCTTCATTGTTTTCTCCAGTTAGTAAACTTGAGGTGGTCCATTTATCAGGGGTTCAGACTTTGCTGTTCTCGTTTGGAGTTTTTAGTTAAGGGCATTCTTGTAAATGAATCCTCTAAACTACTGATAAACTCCACCGTTAAGATGAATATTTAGGATTGGCGGCTAGCCAAAAGCTAACCGCTGGCAGGAAAAAAAACTAAAAGGTTTACACGGATGGATAGCCAGCCGCAGCTATTGCTTCTTTGATTGCTGTTTCGGAGGCTTGAGTTTCTATGCTGACAAGTTTGGTTTTTGGATTGGCTTGAACCGAGGCAGTAGAATCAAGCGTTTGAATAACTTTGGTGATAGCATTCACGCAAGCAGAACAAGCCAGTTTAGGAACAGTTAGTTGCAGTACCATAGCCTTCAATTTCTAATCGATGGTGATTAATGGGTGAAGTTGGTTGAGTAAATCAATCGTGAATTTACTCAACCTAATAACAGCTTAAATTCTCTATTCGACTGGAGAGTCAAGGGGTAGCGAAAAATTTTTGACAAATTTTTTCAGAATAAACCGACATATAAGTCAATACGGTTCAGTTAAGCTCGATCCCCCCTAGCCCCCCTTAAAAAGCAGGGTGGATTAATTGTCAAAAGAGTAAACCAAAGGGGCTGGGTTATTTGCTGGCGATCGAGTGCAGGATTTAACTGATGTGTCGCAATTAAATGAGCCAAAAAGTAACTCGCTGACATCTTCAAGTTGATTAGCCATTAATCTTAAAGCGGACGGCAGAGTTCGAGTACCGAGCATCCGAGCTAGAGATACTAAAAATTGTCTAATCATTGCCCAGTTAGCAGGTGCATTGCCACCTCGATAAATGCAGTTATCCTCATTTAACGTCACATCTTTTACCCAATGGAGTCGATTCTCTATCAACCAATGTCCTCGAATTGCCGACTCAAATTGGATCGCTGACCAATCCCTACTACTTAAATAATAATGCGTTTCATGGAAATCAACTAATCGACGACGACTTTTTTTGCCTGACCATCTACTGCCCGATCTGGAGATCGCAATTATGCGTTTGACACCAGCCCACGCAGGTAATAACTGAGCTGATATGGGATAAATTGTAGTAGAACGAGTTGTGGTGCGCCCGTGCAAGCATTCTGAGGTTTGAGCCACATCGATCGCGCCCACAGATTCGACTAATTTTTGAGCCAGTTTAAACAAACTAGATTGATTTTTCTTGATGGTAATTATGTAGTCATTGCCTCCATCAATAATTAACTGAACAGTTTTTTTTTGCATGTGCAGTGCATCAGCAGTAATTACTACTTGAGAACCCGCAAGTTCTTGCACGAGTTCCTCAACAACTTCGATTTCACTTCGCTCCTGATTTTCCATAACTTTATGTCGGACTACCCAGCCGCGATCGTGACTGTACGCAGAAACTAGACTCACAAAATTTTGGTAAGAACTATTGCCACCAACACTTGTGCTTTTGATACTTTTGCCATCAATTGCCATCAATTCTCCTGGCGCGATCGATAAGTTTTCCCCGGCCCATATATTAAAAAGGACGGCAATTACCTCGAAATCTAATGAGAGAATGATGTTTCTAAAAGTTGAGTCACAGGGAAAGCGGATATCTGGTGGGAGGTTGAATAGTTTTATCAGAGTCGAGCGATGATTTTTGGTAAATTCAGCTAAGGGTTTATATCCCCAATATCCCGTACAACTACCCAATAAAATTATCATGAGTATCAGCCATAAGGGGTGCCTAATCCCCCTCGGATGTCGGTGGTCAGGTACTGATTTAATTGCTTCAATTAAATTCATTGTTGATGCACTCGCGATGGATAGTCGATCGCGATCGGACTCGATCCGATCGCGATCGACTATTATAATTTACTTGGGAACAATTAATCCACCCTGCCTAGCCCCCCTTAAAAAGGGGGGGACAAGAAATTACTCAAAGTCCCCCTTCTTAAGGGGGATTTAGGGGGATCTCCGAGGAATAAATAGTTTTAACTGAACCGTATTGACATATAAGTAGGTAGGCGGAAAAAAATATCTTTATGTAACGAAAAACTAAATGTGGTGATTGGATTTAAATTTAACACGTTGGTTACGGTAGTTTCCTCTTTCTCCTCTAACTTCTACTCCCTGAATTACGGCGTAGGCAAGCTCTAGCTCATTGTCAAATATTTGCCCTGCTAATTCATCTTTTTTAATGGGTTGCAACTCTAATATTTAGGCAGCAAGAAGATATATAAACCCTGATTTTCCCACTTTGACCATAACTGTTGAACTTGCCTTAATCAGTGTATGGGGCCGTTGTCTCGATCGATATTATTTTTTGATAAAAAACCAGTGTGTCAACTTCTATAACCTCCGTTGACACACCGATCGAAACAATTAAGTTATAGAAGAATTTACTCTTTTTGAATCAGAGGACAAATGATGGAATCAACCTTTTCTAGTAAGGTGGGCGCACCTGAAAGTAATCCTTCCAACTCTAGTTTGAGGATAAGTAGTTGCTGAATTTGTATATCGATACCGATCAGTTTATCTTGCAACTGAACTTTGATGTGTTCGCAAGGCAACTCTCCCCCATCGTGAACCGTCAATAATTCTTGAATCTCGGCTAAAGTTAAGCCCAAAGTTTGGGCGCGTTTAATAAAGCTTAGCCGAGTCAAAATATCAGAATTAAATAATCTATATTTCCCCTCGGTTCTGCCTGATGCCTTGATTAAACCGAGTTCCTCATAGTAGCGAATGGTTTTGATCGGTACGCCGCTTTCCTTCGCAACTAAACCAATGAGTTTTTGCTTTTCTTGAACTAACATACTGATTTCCTCTACTGAATCCAACTCTAAGCTTATGATAAACTATCCAGTGGGATGGAGAGTCAAGAGGGGCTAGACATTTTTTTGAATGACTGAGTGGCGATCGCCTGAATGTCGCAACTTTGGGTAGCAGTAGGCGTCTGGACAAACCATTCGAGCGATCGCACTTGGTTGATGGTCAGTTATTTAAGGCTTGAGCAGCCATTTCATCTGGGTCAGAGAGGTTAGCGGCTTGCACATCTATGGTACCGCGAAACATATTCATGCCACAACTAAAAGTGTGGTTTCCTACGTCTTCGGGAGTGAATTCAATGGTTGTTACTTGATTCAAAGACAAATCGGTAGCAATGCCAAAATCGGGAATCAGCACTTTCGCTAAACAAGCACTAGAAGTTTCGCGTAAAAAATTGAGTTGAACGGGTTTACCTGCTTTAACTACCAGATGATTGGGCGTGTAGCCTTTGTTAACAATGATAGTCACTTTCTGGATGCCCCGGTCAACAGTTGGATTGATTTGCATAGCTTCAGCGTCAATTCTTGTTTCAGGCTGATGTGTTGACATGGATGAATTGAACTGGGATTCTGTTAGTGTTTGAGGTTCCTCGAACCCCGTTGATTCAAGTTGTTGGTCTTCGGCGGCGATAATTTCGCCTCGAAACATATTCATGCCACAGCTAAAGACATAACTGCCAGCTTTTTTAGGTGTGAATTCAACAGAGGTTACTTGATTCAGATGCAAATCTGCTGCAATATGAAAATCTGGAATTAAGACTTGTTCCAAACAACTGCTAGGATCTTGGCGGTGAAAGTTAAGACGCACGGGTTGTCCAGCTTGCACAACAATGCGGCTGGGTTCATAGCCACCATCAACGGTGACGGTTACTTCTTGAATTCCTCCACTGGCTGTAACTGCTTTCTGAGATTTGGGTTTGCTAAGGAGAAACCACCAAAGTTCTAAACTAATTAATCCGATTCCAGCCATAGTAACTAAAATCTTGTTACTTAAGGGTTGTTCAATGCGATGAAACTGACTTTTTTGCTGTGTTTGAGTTGGGTGTGTTTCATGGGTATTTTGCGCTATTCCTTCACCAGATAACACTCCTAGTACAACCCCGAGACTAGCCATAGTACCGATAATTGTTGTTTTGCCGCTCATTTGAAAACCTCCTAAAAAATACACAAGATTATGGGAGTAAGAGCGGGTTTTGAACAAAGGTATTTAGTAAATTTCCTTCGTAATTGACAAAACCCGCGCTATCGTTCGATGTTTCATTCATCAGAGTGCAAAAATAGGCTACGTTAACACTCCAAAAATTGAACCGGAAATTACCCCAAGCAGAAATCCACATCCTGCTAATGTTCCTAGAAATGTAAGTTGCTTGTTCATCATTATTTCCTCTTAAGCACGAATCAAATTAGCCAACATTTTTGGGTCGAAAGTTACGGAGACGCAACGCATTTGTTAGTACAGAAACGGAACTAAATGCCATTGCTGCCCCGGCAATAATTGGATTGAGGAGCCATCCAAAAATCGGGAAAAGAATTCCGGCGGCGATGGGAATGCCTGCCACATTGTAGACAAAGGCAAAAAACAGATTTTGTTTGATGTTTTGGATCGTAGCGCGAGACAGTTGGATGGCAGTAACAATGCCTTGTAAGTCACCAGAAATTAGAGTGATATCGCTAGCTGCGATCGCGACATCTGTTCCTGTGCCAATTGCCATGCCTACGTCAGCTTGAGCAAGTGCAGGTGCATCATTGATTCCATCCCCCACCATTGCGACAATTTTTCCCTCTGCTTGAAGATTTTCGATTTGAGCGACTTTTCGATCGGGACGAACTTCTGCAATAACTCGTTTGATGCCGACTTCCTGCGCTATGACTTCCGCCGTGCGACGGTTATCACCTGTTAGCATTACCACTTCTAATCCCATCTTTTGTAAAGTGCGAATTGCGACAACAGAAGATGGTTTCACGGCATCGGCAATGCCCATAACTCCTTCTACTTTGCCATTTATGGCAATCCAGATAACCGTCTTACCGAGATATTCCAATCGATCCCACGGTGGCTGCAAACTACTGGTATCAATTCCCAATTCATTCATCCAACGATGAGTTCCAATTTGCACCGATTGATTGGATACATACCCTTGCACACCACTGCCTGCGTGAGCCTCGAACTCCCGTGAATCCGTCAACTCCACTCCTTGAGATTGGGCATATTGCACCACCGCTTCTGCCAGAGGATGTTCTGAATTCCGTTCGACGGATGCAGTGAGGCGCAGAAGTTTTAGCTCGTTACCATTGGCGGTACCATTAACCGTTATAAAGTCCGTTACAGTGGGTTTACCTTGCGTAATCGTGCCTGTTTTGTCTAAAACAACAGTTTGCAGTTTGTGCGCCAGTTCTAAACTATCTGCACCTTTAATCAAAATTCCGTTTTCTGCCCCTTTACCTGTACCCACCACGATCGAGGTTGGTGTGGCTAAGCCAAGCGCACAAGGACAAGCAATAATCAGCACGCCCACGGTGGTAATCAATGCCATTGTGACGTTGCCCATGATGTTGTACCAGATGATGAAGGTAGCGATCGCAATGGCAATCACAACAGGGACAAACCATCCCGTAACGCGATCGGCTAATCGCTGAATCGGTGCCTTGGAGCCTTGCGCTTGCTGCACCAGTTTAACGATTTGCGCCAAAAACGTATCTTTACCCACTCGTGTGGCTCGGAATTTGAAGCTTCCAGTCTTGTTAATAGTCGCTCCAATCACTTCATCACCAGGCTGCTTTTTCACGGGTACACTTTCACCCGTCACCATTGCCTCATCAATCGTTGAGGAGCCATCAATAATCTCGCCATCCACGGGAATCTTTTCACCCGGACGAACTAGAATGACATCTTCCAACACTACCTCAGCGATGGGAATGTCCACCTCTCGTCCATTACGAATTACCCGCGCCGTTTTTGCCTGCAAACCCATAAGAGAACGAATTGCTTCTGAGGTTTGTCCCTTAGCGCGGTTTTCCAACAGTCGTCCTAGCAAGAGCAATGCAACAATTACAGATGCCGCTTCAAAGTACACATCTGGTTTAAGACCCTGACTGATAAACCACTGGGGAGAGAAGGTGGGAAATAGAGAATAGAGGTAAGCTGCCCCTGTCCCGATCGCTACTAGCGTATCCATTGTCGCCGTATGACGCTTCAAGGCTTTCCAGGCATTGATGTAGAAAGACCTACCCGCCCAAAACAATACTGGAGTAGTGAGTACAAGTTGTAGCCAGGGATGGTGCAGCCACATGGGAATGAAGGGAATAGGCAATCCCGTCATCGCAGGCAGCGAGCCAATCACGATAACGGCGCTGATAATACCGCTAACCCACACCTTGCGGGTCAAGTCCTGATTTTCACTTTGCCGCGCCTGCCGTTCTGCATCATCTTCTGGGGCAAGTACATCATCTTGCATCGGCAGAGCAGAATATCCAGCCGCATCCACGGCATCCTGAATCGCTGCTACATCAGTTTGGCTGGGATTATATGTAACGCTGGCTTGTTCAGCTCCAAAGTTAACATTGCACGTCTCAACTCCCGGAACTGAGCGGATTGCCTCTTCGATGTTACTTGCACAAGAGGCACAACTCATGCCTCGCAGTTTCATAGTGGCGTTTTCCATACAAAACCTCCTTATTTTCATCCTTAAAATGGGTCTGAGAAATCTTTAGTGACAGGTAACGGGATAACCTGCCACTGTAATTGCCTCTGTAATGGCGGCTTCAGATGCTTGAGTTTTGATATTGACCAGTTTGGTCTTGGAAGCTGCCTGAACATTTGCGGCGGCATCTACTGTGTTGATGGCTTTGGTAATGGTTTCGTCGCAAGCTGAACACGCCATGTTAGGGACTTTTAGCTGTGTCATGGTTGTATTTCTCCTTTTCTTTGAGGGGTTAATCCTATCTTGAACTATCCAGTCCACTGGAGTGTCAAGAGGGAATGAAAAGAAATTTTTCAATACTCCGGACAGTTTTTAAGCAGCCAAAGTACCATAAGACAAGACTGAAGGAAGGTTAGGGTGATTTAAAATCAAATCCGGGTCTAAATCTAACTTATCAATAAAGGTAGAAAGTAGATGCTTACTGAATTCCAGGCGTTTATAAGAACAGATAGAAAACACAAACGATGTTTATTTCGAGTTAACTTCATTAACTCTTGGATGTCTTTCAAGTGCCGATCGAAATAATTTACCCACTGTTCTCCATCATGACCAATGCCAAATGTACTCCGTCTCCGGTATTTTTTTCTTGAGTCTTTACCGCGAGATACGTATTTTTGTACCTGTTTTTTTTGAATTTCAGTTCCTTGGGCGATCGCTGCCAGATATGCGATCGCCATTAACAAAATTATTTTAATGAGCCGCTCTCCCCTTAAACCAGTTCCTTCTATATTGTATCCCCACTCTTGCAATCTCGGAACATTTCTTCGATTCCCATCCGTTGTTTATAGGCGGCGATCGCCACTGACAATGAGCCCCCTTCTGTCAAAATAAACCAGGCATCTTTTACTTTTAATCTTTGATAGTTGCGTTTCCATTTACAAGCGATATCAAACCCTGCTATCGGTTGATTTTTTCTTACTCTTACGCCTCGTCCATACAATGAATTACCTGGTGCTAATCCTAATGGGTTGCAAAGCATCTTTAAGTTCTTGATTTTTGATAAAGACTGCATCCCAAGCTTGGGAAACAACCATGCACGTGCGAATTTCAAACCAGGTAGAATTTTTAAATACTGGTTGTGCTCCACCCTGTCATTTCAATAGCTGCTCATCTTGCAACCGTTGAATATCTGAGAGCAGTTCTTTTTTATTGCTTTTCGTTAAATAGATCTAGAAATCGGTTTTTATCAGCGTGGCGCAGAAGAGATTGCGAAATTGGATAATTTATATGGGTAGTTGGACCACCGCGACCTCGAACTGCAGTAGAACTTGGAAAAGTTAGCTAACTTCTGGGTAAAGTCACACCAGTGTTCAATCCTTAAATTTACGATACTCTGGCGATTCTACCCAAATTGTACAGAATCCCGAAGTAGCTGGCCTTCCCGTCACTTCCAAAGTCACCCCCAGCCGCAAGACATCCTTCTTACACTCTAAATTAGTCAGACTATCCGAATTCCACTTCATCAAATTCCGAGCAAACCTCCCCTCAGCGCTACTTGCCCAACGCAAAGACTCCGCCTGTTCTTGAGTCAGGTGAATCGGCTCCCCCGGTGCAAATCCCCTCTGCGACCAAAGTAAACCCATCCACCCCATCACAGCACCGGCACCTAACGCCACCAACAGGATACCCGCAGCCGGTATCAAAGCAAGAGCCGATGTTTTCCACCGAGTCAATTGGGTCTGACGCACCAAAGAATTGACAATCTCAGCAATTTGCCCCTCTTGCTTCTCAACCGCCACTCGCTCGTAACTCGCCAAAGTTTTGTTAATCCGCGCCACCCACCGATCGAACGCTAACTCAAAATCCTCCGGTTTCGGACTCTCTTGAATCAGCACTTCCAATCGGCCAGTAGCCAACAAAATCAGAAAAATTGGGTCAGTTGGCTCAATTTTCCCCTTAAAAGCCAACTCCAAAACTTTGCGCCGATACTCCTCAGATTGCCCCTCTAAAGCAATATCAAGCAAAGATTTAGTATCAACAACACCATAACTCACGGCAACATCCCCGTAGTTTCAAACGCTTCATAAGCTGACAACATAAACGACTTAATTCGCTGCCGGCCCAACACACCAAGTTCCTGACTATTCCTTGCCAAATCAAAAGTTATCCCCCAAGCATCGATCGCATTCCTTTCCCGCGAATAAAACTTAGGAAAATCAATCACCTTGACCTCATACTTTTTAATCGCATTCTGCACCTCCTCCATCTCTTCCACAGAACTCCAATCATCCTCCAATCCCAAATTGCGAACGAGGACGTGAGCAATCTTATTGTCAAAATGCTTAACTGACTTCAAAAAGAGCTGCACGCTATCGTAGCCCCCCGTACAAATAAACCACTTGCAAAAACTAATCCGAGACTGCTTCCCCAACTCAATTAAATTGTTCCTTCCCATCCACTTAGTTACCAAAGGATAAACCTGAGCCGGTAAATTGACAATTACGCTCTTCTCAAACGCCAATTCAAAAATCCGATCCGCTTCGTAAAACTTCTTCTCGTCCTCGCTAAACAGAGCTTCACGGCATACACTTTCATAGATTCGAGATACATCTGGATTTGAGCGATCGGTATCTACGGCAAAAAATGGGAAGTTCTTGTCCAAGAAATACTGAATCAAAACCCTAGCAAATAAGCTCTTGCCAACTCCGCCTTTCTCTCCATCAATCAGATGAATTTTAGTAGCAGGTTTTTCAACCTTCTCTAACCCGCACTCTTTGAAATCATTCGAGTTTTCGATCGCTGCATCCATACCTGAATCTCCTCCTTCATCAACCTGTTTAACCAGAGAATCTGTTAGCTGCACTTGATACTTCGAGTTCCTACTTCTAGCCATATTCCACTTTCCTAGCTCAGGTTTATTTTCTAAGATGATTCAAATCATTTTTGCTATTTATTGATAGCTAATAGCTGCCAACCTAGAAAGAGAAATTTGCCTGACATCTAAATCCTCACATCCAATAAATTTGACTAAAATACCTGTATTTGCAGAGGCGATCGCGAGCAAATTCCTATTAATAATAGAAGCTCATTCACGCGAATCCTGAATCATCGAAATCCTCGCCACCCTCTAATTCAAACAAGTCATCCGCAGTCAATCCACTGCGGGTGGAATGGTTGGGAGCCGTAAAGATTTCCGCACCGTACAACATAGAACGGTCTGCCTCCTCAATGCCAGCAGGTAATTCTCGTGATGATGGTATTTGGGAAATAGACATTCCCCCTATATTAGTAGGAGGATATTCAATCCCGCCTCGATCGCGCAAATAGAGAGCGTGCTTTTCCAGAGCATAGACAGCATTTCTAAATAACCGCCCTAAAATAACTGGATCGGTATTCCCTTTTTCCAGATACGCTAGTGGCAGCCAGTAAGGTCGCAGAGATTGGAGAATCATTTCTCTCGAAGGCAGCAATAAATTGCCTTTAATATACGACATCAAAACTCCATCAGCAGTAGATTTTAAAGGCTGATAGCGCCACAAAAAATCCACCCTTTCTTTTTGCTTAGCCACGAGCAACTATCTCCTGTAAAACGGAACCTTTTGACCCACAAACAGCGGATTCTGTGACCCGATCGTTAAACTGCTTTTTCAAATTTGCCTTGAAATACGAAAACATCCCATAGACATCATTGAGCCGATTTTCAAACCCTTTCTTTGACAAAATAGGTGGCATAGCAATTTCGGCATTCCAAATAATCGGGCAGCGATCGTAATGTTCGTTTAACTCGTTGCGGAGATAATCGGCCGTGCCACCGCAGAACACCAATTCATCGCAATCTGATGGCAAATTCTCGTCCAGCCAACTCGTGAGACTCCGTGCATATTCAGGCCGCGCCTCTTCGATCGCTGCTATTATCTGCTGCACTTCTTCAGCTCGCCCTTGCTTAGTCGTACTGCGAGCCAACCGCATTAAAGGAGCTGCCTTGAACTGTGTCCCCGCTGCTACAATTGCTGGAGTCAATCGCTCAGCAGTCTGTCCTGAAGTCTTAGCTACCACCCTCTCCACCATGCGGATGAAGCCCAAATCGCTCGTTTTTCCCGGTCTGACATCTCCCCGCTGAACCACCAGCAGGCTAGCATTGCGGTAGCCAATCATGGCGATCGCGCACACCCGCTCTTTCAAAACAGAGCCGACTTTCTTGTTGTGCATCAGGTAAATGCCACCGCCCTCTGGCTTGCAGTTAAACGCCAACAATTCCACGCTCATCTGACCCGTAGGAGTTTGGTAATCCGCTAAAGCTTCACGCAGCACCCGCTCGAACCGATTTCGGTCTTCATATTCGCCTGGGGGCAGCAGCGCGGCGATCGCCGCCGTAAAATTAGGAGGCAAATTCAGCTTTTCCTTAATCGCCCACATCGCCGCCAGAGTTTTGTGCAGTGCCCTCTCGTACTTGAGCTCCGAAAGGCCGGCATTGGCGTGAAACCTCTCTTTTGCCAAATACCCCACTGCCCTGTAATCGTTCCTAAAGGCAACCCAGGCCGTATTCTCAGGCTCGGCTGACCCCAATTGGTCTCTGCCGTAAGCCAAAATTGATTCCTGCGGTACAGATACGACCTCCGGTTCCATGCAGAGCAATCGAATTTGATTCTTTGCTCCTGCGTAGAGAATTTTAGTAGCAGACCCCCCGTAATCGCAGGCCGCGATCGCTTGAGGCCAGATGGTTTCGATAGTAGTTTTGCTCATGTCGCAAGTCTTCCTAATTGAGAGTTTCAAGAGTGGTAAAAAACAGCCCTGCACGCTCGTGCAGAAATAACGTTCGCGATTAAGCAAGCGTGCTACCTCAAAAGAAGGCTGTAAAACAACAGCTATTGAGGGATTAAAACGCACTTACTACTTATTAACCCTCCTAAAACCTCCCCTCCCTCAGCCAGTTGTCTGAATACCAACACCAGCAAAAATCGGACTCACGGCTTAGGCTTTGACAAAGCTTTTGGTAGCAAGCTGTGTCAGAGGTGCGTGCAAACTGCTTTCTGTAATGGGGTAGCACCCCTATGAGGAGAGCGCTGCTGCCAGCCTGTCGCTGTTCAATGGAAAATTTTCCATTAGACAGATATCTCGAAAAAAAATGTAGAGATAAGGGCGATCGCGCCTGCAAGCAAAAGTAGAAGAGCACGGATCGATGATTTTCGGAGATGTCTGTTGGAAATTCACACGCCTGTTAAGTTGAGCCAAATCTGAATCTCGGCCTCCGTGACAATGGAAAATTTTCCATTAGAAATTCCTACGCGAATCGAACCCAGCCAAACCTGAGTCTGCCAACAGCGGCAATGGAAAATTTTCCACTAGAAATTCCCACGCCTGTTAAATTCAACCAAACCTGAGTCTGAGCCCCTGTGGCAATGGAAAATTTTCCATTGGAAAGACTGACATGGAGTTTCCATGCGTTAAAGCCTCTTCTGGCAACAAGCGATCGGCAGGTGGCCCAGGCGCGATCGCCCGGAAGCGCACGCTACGCGATCGCAGTCGAAAAATAAAGTTCGTTACTCTGAGATCGGCACCATTCTCAATAATGCTGTAGGGGCGGGTTCGCCAAGAGACAAAAACGTAGTAAATAGGTTAAATAAACCCGCCCGACCCCACCGATAACCCCCTTATTGACAGGCGTGCAAAATCTCAGTTACCCCAACACCAAATAGCAAGCAAATTAGCCATGTCGAGATCCAAACGAATCAAAAGAATAGAGATACGCCTGACACCTGAAGAACTTCAGCTTGCTGAGACAATGGCTAAAAATCTCCAGGTGAGCGTCAGCGGTCTGTTCCGATACCACACTTTTAAACAACAACATCAACCAGCTTTGTGCCAAAAATTAGCCGAACTTAACCTCCAGCTAAAACCGATTGCCCTTGCTACAGAACAAGCATTATGGATGGGGGAAAGAATTACACAGCCAGCCAACTTCGAGCAACTTATCGAGCAAATTTTGGCACTGCTAAAGCAAGTACAGCAACAGCAAATGAACGTCCAAGTTCTAATGAATTTAAGCGATATTGAGGAGAGTTTAGCATATTATAGCGAAATAACTTAATAAAATAGCTAGAAATTATAACTGTTTTTAATGCACAACTTTTATTTTTAGTAAATAATGATTGGCAAGCAGAAAATCGGCAAAACTTTTACTCCATTGCTTAATTACCTCTTCTCTAAACAAGGAGCTTCACTTATTGGAGGAAATATGGTAGGAGAAAATGCTCGGGAATTAGCTGCTGAGTTTCTGTTCTCCAAACAACTTAATCAAGGAGTTGAAAAACCAGTTTATCATGCAACCTTAAGTGTGCCGGATGGCGAGTATATCCCCGATGCCAAATGGCGGGCGATCGCTCTAGATTACCTAGAAGGAATGGGACTGGATAAAAACCTGTTTGCTATCATCCGCCATACCGACCGCGACCACGACCACATTCACATTGCAGCCAGCCGCATCAAATTAGATGAAAAAGGAACTTGCGTATCCGATAGCTGGAACTACCTACGCAGCGAAAAGTTAATTGAAGAATTAGAAGAAAAGTACGACTTAACACCCGCTGCACGCAGTTTTGATAAAGAACGCCGCTCTCCCACGACTGGCGAACGCCGACGGTTAGCAAGAACGGGGGAAATTAGTACGCGGGAGCAACTGCAAACAGCAATTGATTTAGTAACGGTTGATAGTCCCGCGATCGCTCTTTTTATTGACCGACTCGTCGAACAAGGCATTAGTGTAAAAATAGAACCCACCCCCGCAGGCGAATTAGGCATTAGCTACAAATTAGATAATATTGCTTTTAGCGGAACTCATCTAGGCAAAGCTTACACCTTCAAGGGGCTGCAAAAATACAGAGGAGTCACTTACTCTGCTAATGCTGACAGAAATGTGGAAGCCATTCCCCCATTGCAAGAGCCAGAATTGAACGGGATTTTAGAAACAGAAAACTCTAAACCAAATAGCGACGCTAACACCGATAGTGATACTGATGACTGCGGCGAAATGAGGAACAGCAGCATTGAGAGCAATTCTTCACCAATATACTGGCAGACCTACTCTAATATTGACAGGCCAGAGCGAGAAGGAAGCAGCACGGGGACTTCCTCAGAAACCGACAAAGATTCTCTAATCGCTGAGTCAGAAGATGTAGGCGAACCAGACTCGCCTGACGATCGCGAAACATCGGGGTTCGACTCACTTAACTGGGAGTCTGTACGAAGCAATTTGATAGAAAATGCTTGTCTGCCAGTCGAATTAATCGACTTGCTACACGACAGGGGATGGATAGACGCAGACAGCCTGAACCGCCCTGTCTTCCAACTCCGCACCCTTGCAGGAGAGTACAGAGGAACCTGCACCTTAGACGCCAATGGAAAATTTTCCATTGACAGTCATGGCGGAGGTTCGCATCAAGCAGGCGACGGCGGTGAAAAGGGAGTTTTCTGGATAGCGGTTCAAAACAATATTGAAAGAGCCATTATTGCCAGCAACCCGGTAGAACTCTTGTCTGTAATTGCCTTAGATCCAGATTTCAATAATAGACCGACTTTATACTTAAGCATTGATGCGGTTTCTTCGCTGCCAACCGACTTTCTTAAGGAAGTAGAAACTATAGTAGCCGGCTTCAAAGGAGATCGAGACGGCGATCGACTGTCAAAAGAAATTATTGAAACATTCCCTCAATCAAAGCGACTCAATCCAGGCTTTGCCGGCTGGAACGCAATCTTAGCATCTCAAGAGCAAGAAAACGAAAATGGTTTTAACGCTCGTGATGAAGCAATCGATCGCAATTTTGGCGTAATTTTGGATTAATCGAAGCTCGCTATTAGTATTTTACGCATCTTCGATCGGGCAAGGAAACGATGGCTGAAGTTTGGCGATAAAGAAATTGTTTATTTTCCCGCCCTTTTCGACTTGTTTGAGCAGTAAAGCCGTCGCTGCAATCCACCTCAAGACCAAACAAGATGCTATTTGGAAAAGCGCTTTTTCCAAACCTGCGTGTCCAAGCCGTGAGTTAGCCTCTATTATCAGTAGTGTGAAGGAGTGGAAGCGCCACCTTAAAATTATGAATCTACGTCACATACTTCTCTCGACTGCGCCCCAAATCTTCGTGCAACCAGCGATAATGTAACTCTGCTTTGTGAGAAGTAAGGGAAGGACTAAAAGCAGTTTATCTTCTAATTTGATTCAGCAGATTGCCATTGGTGAACGGGCTGCTAGCGCAGCATTATGAATGGCTTGCTAACAAAAATATGAAGCTGAAAAATTACCAACTATTATCATGAAACTGCATTCACCCATTGGCGATATGCCAGGGTCGGGCCGAAGCAATTACCAAATGCTAGAAAGGTTGGGAATTGCAACTGTCCGAGACTTACTGCTCTACTTTCCCCGCGATTACATCAAATATCGGCGAGTAAAAATCGATCGGTTGAAAGTAGGCGATTCAGTTACGCTTGTAGGTAAGATTCAACATCACGAAATAGTCAGTCCGCCTAAAAATCCCAGGCTAACAATTCAGACGATTATTGTCAAGGATAGAACAGGTAAAATAGCCTGCAAGCGTTTCTTCAACCACCCGTACTACCAATCCCAAAAGTGGAGGAACGAGCAAGCCACCACCTATGTTGCTGGCAGCATTGTTGCTATATCTGGGATAGTCAAGACCGATCGCTATTGCGGAATGACATTAACTTCCCCTGAAATCCGATCGATCGGTCTTGACGAAGCCAAGAATACGAAAAATTCAATTATCCCAATTTATCCTTTGACAAAGGGAGTTAGCAACGAAATCGTTCAAGATGCAGTAACCTCAGCTTTGGAATCTGCCAAACTGCTAAATGACCCCCTGTCGCAGGATCTCAGACGAAAATGTGGTTTGATGGATTTACAGGAGGCGATCGCAAACATCCACCAGCCCCCAGACGAAACCAAACTGGAAGCTGCCCGCCGCCGCCTGGTATTTGATGAATTCTTTTATCTTCAGCTATCGTTTCTCGTGCGCCGCCACCGACTTTTGGCGCGAAAGGCTCTTACAAAAATAACTCCTGCTGGCCCTCTAATCCAACAGTTTTACTCTCAACTTCCGTTCTCGCTTACTTCAGCTCAACGTAGGGTGATTAACGACATTCTCAACGACATGACTTCCAAAACGCCGATGAACCGACTGGTACAGGGGGATGTCGGTTCTGGTAAAACAGTTGTTGCTGTCGTTGCTATCCTCGCTGCTATCCAGTCCGGCTATCAAGCGGCACTTATGGCACCTACAGAAGTGTTGGCCCAACAGCATCACAGGAAGATTGCTACGTGGTTTGAACGCCTTGGCGTTTCTGTTCAATTGCTGACGGGTTCTACCAAAACCGCCAAGCGCAGAGAAATTCACGCCCAATTAGAAACAGGTGAACTTTCACTATTGGTAGGAACTCACGCGCTGCTGCAAGAGAAGGTCAACTTCAACAAACTCGGGCTGGTAGTCATCGACGAACAGCACAGATTCGGCGTGCAGCAGCGACAAGATTTACTCAACAAGGGAAATAGACCTCACGTTCTGACGATGACAGCGACTCCTATTCCGCGTACCTTAGCACTGACTTTGCACGGGGATTTGGATGTCAGTCAGATTGACGAGTTACCGCCCGGTCGTCAGAAGATTCACACGAAAGTGCTTAATAAAAGCGCTTCAGCATACGATTTAATCCGCCGCGAGGTACTTCGAGGTCGTCAGGCGTACATCATCCTTCCCTTGGTGGAAGAATCGGAAAAGCTAGATTTGAGAGCAGCGGTAGCAGAATACGATCGACTGTCAACTGAAATCTTTCCCGAATTTAGAGTAGGATTGCTGCACGGTCGGATGACATCAGCCGAGAAAAATGAAGCGCTTAACTCATTTTGCGACAACAAAACCCAAATACTGGTTTCCACTACTGTGGTTGAAGTGGGTGTGGATGTTCCCAATGCTACAGTCATTTTAATCGACCATGCCGATCGCTTTGGTTTAGCTCAACTGCACCAGTTAAGAGGTCGCGTCGGTCGCGGGTCTTACCGTTCCTATTGTCTGCTGCTCAATACCAGTAAAACAGCAGAAGCCAAGGCACGTTTTGAGGTGTTGGAAAAATCCACTGACGGGTTCTTTATTTCGGAGATGGATTTGCGGTTGCGGGGGCCGGGAGTTGTGATGGGCTACCGTCAGTCGGGTATTTCGGAATTTGCTTTGGCGAATATACTGGATGATGAAGATTTGCTGAATTTAGCTCGTGAGATGGCAGTAGCAATTGTTAAGAGTGACCCAAATTTAGAAGAACATTCGTTGACGATCGCAGAACTCAAAAGACGGGGGCTGACCAGTTGGAATTGCGCTCTCAATTAATAGGTTCTAGTACACTTGGGCGTGAATAGAGCTACCATTTATATGTAGATGTAGAAGGTAGAACAGATCGATGCCCAGACTAG